>NZ_JVJI01000099.1:0-22140 GCF_001072665.1 Streptococcus pseudopneumoniae
AATGAAAATCAAAGAGCAAACTAGGAAGCTAGCCGCAGGCTGTACTTGAGTACGGCAAGGCAAAGCTGACGTGGTTTGAATTTGATTTTCGAAGAGTATCAATCTATTTCTAGGAGGATGAGATATAGTTTCTACTATTGGTATTGTTAGTTTATCTAGTGGCATTATCGGAGAGGACTTTGTCAAACACGAAGTGGACTTGGGTGTCCGACGTCTCAAGGACTTGGGACTCAATCCTATCTTTTTGCCTCATTCGCAAAAAGGATTAGACTTTATCAAAGACCATCCTGAAGCTCGTGCAGAGGATTTGATTCATGCCTTTTCTGATGATAGCATCGACATGATCCTATGCGCCATCGGTGGAGACGATACCTATCGCTTACTACCTTATCTTTTTGAAAATGACCAACTACAAAAGGTTATCAACCAAAAAATATTTCTTGGCTTCTCAGATACAACCATGAACCATCTCATGTTGCATAAACTAGGTGTTAAAACTTTTTATGGTCAATCCTTTTTAGCAGACATTTGTGAATTGGACAAAGAAATGCTAGCCTATAGCCTTCACTACTTTAAAGAATTGATTGAGACAGGAAGAATCTCAGAAATTCGCCCTAGCAATGTTTGGTATGAGGAACGAACTGATTTTAGTCCCAAAGCTCTGGGGACACCTCGTGTCAGTCATACAAATACTGGTTTTGAGTTGTTACAAGGAACTGCCCAGTTCGAGGGGAAAATCCTCGGTGGTTGCCTCGAATCCCTCTACGATATCTTTGACAACTCTCGATACGCAGATAACACGGAGCTCTGTCAAAAATACAAACTTTTCCCTGACTTGTCAGACTGGGAAGGAAAGATCCTCTTGCTAGAAACAAGTGAAGAAAAGCCTGAGCCGGAAGACTTCAAAAAGATGTTGCGAACTTTAAAGGACACTGGTATATTCGAGGCCATCAGTGGACTCCTGGTCGGAAAACCTATGGATGAAACTTTCTATGACGACTATAAAGAGGCACTATTGGATATCATTGACAGCAATATCCCGATTCTCTATAATCTGAATGTCGGCCACGCAACTCCAAGAGCCATTGTCCCCTTCGGAGTTCACGCCCATGTAGATGCAAAGGAGCAAATCATTCGCTTTGACTATAACAAAAAATAAGTAGTTTCTCTATTTTTGTGCTTTTGTATTGGTTTTCGTTACAATTTGTATCTGAATTTATTGCATTTCGCTAATTTCTATGATATCCTTTTGAAGGAGGTGTATATGACAAAACAAAAAATTAATCGAATCGTAGGTTCTATTGGTGCCTTTATTGGAATTATAGTATTTATTGCCTACATACCTCAAATTATCGCTAATTTACAGGGAAATAAAGCTCAACCATTTCAACCTTTATCAGCTGCAATATCTTGCTTAATCTGGGTTATTTATGGATGGACAAAGGAACCTAAGAAGGATTGGATACTAATCATTCCAAATTCAGCTGGTGTTATTTTAGGTGGAATCACTTTTCTGACTTCACTCTAACAAATCTAATAGTATATATAAAAAGCTGGGAAAAGTTTCTCAGCTTTTTTCTATATTCTCAGATATTCTAGTTACCTATACTCACTAATTCCCGCTTTTCCACGCACAATCATTCTCGTGGTCATCAACTAGCCCTGCAGCCTGTAGAAAAGACAAGACGGCGACTGGGCCTGTGAACTTGAAGCCTCGTTTTTTGAGATCTTTGGCCAATCTTTCAGACAAGGGTGTTTTAGCTGGGGCTTGGCGGTAATCGGGAATATCGTTAACGATAGTTTTCCCCTCAACAAAAGACCAAAGATAGGCATCAAAAGAGCCATATTCTTCCTGTAGTCGTAAAAATGCTTGGGCGTTAGCGCGTGTAGCAAAAATCTTGGCTCTATTCCGAATGATGGCTGGATTCTCCAGCAAGGCTTCCAACTCGGTGTCGGTCATGTCTGCCACCGCTTGAATTTGATAGCCATGAAAGGCTTCTCGGAAAGCTTGGCGTTTGTTGAGCACCGTTTCCCAAGACAGTCCTGCCTGATAGGTTTCCATGCACAATAACTCAAACAATGCTTGGTCATCATGGAGGGACTGGCCCCACTCCTCATCATGATAGGCGATATAGAGAGGATTGGTCATCTTGACCCACGAGCAACGTTTTGTCATGCTCTGCTCCTATTTGACCAACATTTTAAGGGCCGACTTGATATAGTTCTCAGCTGTATCTGTCGTTCCTTCAAAGAATTTCTTGATTTTTTTAAGTTCGGTTTCCTTGTAGCCCAGTGCCAACATGGCTTCCATAGCTTCTTCCAGTTCTTGGTTTTCAGTGCTTGCTTGTACTGCCACCTTAGCAGGAAGTTCATCTCCAGCAACTACTACCTTGCCTTCCAAGTCCAGCACCATCTGCTGGGCTGTTTTCTTACCAATTTTAGGAAACTTGGTCAAGTAGGTGATGTTCTTGGTTTCGATGGCTTGAACCAAGCCAGCATTGTCATCGGCAGCGATAATAGCAAGAGCTGACACCGGACCAATCCCAGAGACCGAAATCAAGCTGAGAAAGAGTTTTTTCTCATCTTCTGAGCGAAATCCATAAAGCAGATGAGCGTCCTCACGCACGACTTGATGCACATAAATCTGAGCCTCCTGATTAACCTGACCTGAATAGGCATAAGGATTGGCCACATGCAGTATATAACCAATACCATTGGTTTCAAGAACAATGTATTTAGCAGTAATTTTGGTAATGATTCCTTTTAAATATTCGTACATAGTTTTCCTTGTTAGTTTAATATTTCCCCAATTCACGAAGACTAGTGTGATTTTCCTGAATGCGTCGGAACATTTTTTCCATATCCGACTTGGTGAAATGCACCAAAACAGGACGTCCGTGAGGACAGTTATAGGGATTGTCACATTGAGAGAGCTGATAGAGGAGCTGTCTAGCCGAATGGTCATCGATACGATGATTGGCTTTGATAGACCGTTTGCAGGACATCATAATAGCCAACTCTGCTCGGTATTTCTTGATAGAAACTTCCTTGGTCAAAAGGAGCATGTCGCACATCTCATAGATGCCTGATTCAATCTCTTCTTCTGCCATCCAAATAGGATGCTCTCGAAGGATAAATTGATTTTCCCCGTACTCTGCTAGAAAGACCCCAACTTCCTCCAAAAGTGCCATTCTTTCCTTGAGACGCAGGGCATCATCCACTGGAAATTCAAAGATGTAGGGCACTAGGAGTTGCTGCTGGCTCTGGTCAACATCGCCAATGCTTTCACGATATTCCTCATACTTGACCCGTTCCTGAGCTGCATGTTGGTCTATGATGTAGAGCCCATCTCGTCCCTGTGCAAAGAGATAAGTCCCGTGCATTTGTCCGAAAAACTCCAACTCTGGGAAGCTGGATGATTCTTCTCGCTCCAGCTTGTCATAAGCCTTATCAAGACTGGCTAAATCTAGCTCTGGATGGTCTAGTTGGTCATAATTAGCAGGCTTTCTCTCTGCAAAATGCAGTTTTGCTGGCTTGGTCAATTGGTCCAAGGTTTCCTTGGCAAACAAGGTCAAGTCTTGTCCTGCATCAGTTAATTCAACCTGATAATCAGCCACCTCAGCTTGACTAGGTTTTGTCGGCTCAGTCTTCTCATAGTAGAGCGTATTTTCTTTGAGAGGGAGAATGGTCTGCTCCACCTTTTGACGATTGCGCACAGTCGATTTGGCAAGATTTTCCAAGGCATCAGGTATCAAAGTTTGCTCCTTGAGACTATTAGAAATAGCTTCTGAGACCAGGGTCATCAGTTCTTTTTCCTTGGAAATCCGCACCTCTTGCTTGGTTGGATGCACATTGACATCCGCTAGATAAGGGTCGATATGGATGTGAATGACAGCCAGTGGAAAACGTCCCACCATGAGCTTACTTCCGTAACCATCTAAAATAGCACGATTGAGTAAAAAGTTCTTGATATAACGGCCATTGATGAAGAGACTGATATAGTTGCGATTAGCTCTAGTTAACTCAGGCAAGGACACAAAGCCAGAAATTTCGAAATCAAGGTCAGAATTTTCAATTTCAATCATCTTCTTGGCGCTAGCTAAACCGTAAATCCCTGCGATAGCTTGGCGCAGTTGACCAGTCCCTGCTGTCCGTGTCATTTCCTTGCCATCACTAATCAAGCTAAAAGAAATCTCAGGATGGGCCAAGCCCAGACGGTTGACAATATCAATGATATGAGACAACTCTGCTTGCTGACTCTTCATATACTTGAGGCGGGCAGGCGTGTTGAAAAATAGATCCTCCACACAAACCTTGGTTCCCACAGGACTAGTCGCTGGGACGACTTCTTCAACTTCTCCCCCACGCGCGACTAGCTTGATTCCGTGACTTGCGCCCTCAACTGCTGTCAAAAGAGTTAAAACGCTGACGGATGCGATAGAAGGCAGAGCTTCACCACGAAAACCAAGCGTCCGAATTCGAAAGAGATCTGCCTGATTTTTTATCTTACTGGTCGCATGACGACGCAGAGCCAGCTCTACCTCATCGTGGGCAATTCCATGACCATTATCTGTGATTTGAATCTTCTTGAGACCAGCTTCCTCAATCTCAATGATAATCTGACTAGAACCCGCGTCAATGGCGTTTTCTACCAATTCTTTGACCACACTGGCAGGACGTTCAATGACCTCTCCTGCCGCAATCTGGTTTGCCAGCACCTCTGGCAATTCAATAATATGAGACATTTTTCAGCCCCTTTCTGTATCTATTTTCCTAGAAATTGATTAGTGCTATTATACCATATTTCAGATAGGACAGAAAAGCTCCACCACATAGGATACAAATCCCTCCACATAGACAAAGTCCCTTGCTAGGTGTCGTAAAATAGTGTTTAATAAAGGTGTACAAGAAGTGATCACAATTTTGTATGAAAAACAAGGAGAGAAATTTATGAAAGTAGAACTACAGATTAGTGAAACTTACGAAGAGGAAAAGCTGATTGTTCAAGCACCTCAGCCGACAGATAAAGTCCAGAAAGTCATCGAGTTCGCAGAAAATCTTGACCAAAAAGAAACAATCAAAGGAAAGATTGATGATCAAGTCTATCTAGTTAAGGTTGGTAAGATACAACGCTTCTATATCGAGAATCGGAAGGTTCTAGCAGAAACGGCGAGTCAGACCTACAGCATTGATTTGCGACTCTATCAGGTCCTTGAAATTCTGCCAACCAATTTTATCCAAATTTCCCAATCAGAAATCATCAATATCGATTACATCTCTCATCTCAAGCTCACCCCCAACGGCCTAGTAGAAATTTTCTTGAAAAACGAAAGCTTCACCTACTCTTCACGCCGTTACCTAAAAACCATCAAGGAGAAATTAGAACTATGAAAAAACAAGTATTTCACGATGCAGCCACTGGTGTTCTTATCGGCCTCATCCTCTCTATCATCTTTTCACTCATTTATGCACCAAATACCTACGCACCACTAAGTTCCGACTCTCTCATCGGCCAAGTGATGGCTCAACATCAGGTTCACGGTGCCCTGGTCTTGCTCTACTGCACACTGACCTGGGCAGCCATTGGTATTCTCTTCAACTTTGGCAAGCGATTATTCAGCCGTGACTGGAGCTTGCTCCGTGCAACTCTGACCCATTTCTTCCTCATGCTAGTAGGCTTTATCCCATTAGCAACCCTAGCAGGTTGGTTCCCCTTCCACTGGATTTTCTATCTCCAGCTCATTCTTGAGTTTACAATTGTCTACCTCATCATTTGGACTATTTCCTATAAAAGAGCATCAAAAAAAGTAGACCATATCAATCAACTCTTGGAGCATAGAAAGTAATAGCAATAATCCCACTCACAAATGCATGAGTGGGATTATTTTTATAGTTTCTGTTTTAACTCGACCAAAACATTCATAGCCTGCATAGGTGTCATATTGTAAACATCCAGTTTAGCTAATTCTGCTAGGATAGGATGCTCTTCTGCCGTATCAAAGAGTGAAATCTGTTCTGTGACAGCACTTGTTTGTCTCATGGGAGCAGAACTCTCTGTTCCTTGATTCTCTAGCTGAGTCAAAATCTTATCCGCCCTTGCTAAAAGGTCTGCTGGTAAACCAGCAATCTTGGCAACATGGATACCGTAGGATTTATCAGCTGGACCTGGTTCAATCTTGTGAAGGAAGGTGACCTGCCCATCCTGCTCCAAAGTTGCCACGTGGACATTGACCAAGTGTTCCAAGCTAGACTCCAGACTAGTCAACTCATGGTAGTGGGTCGCAAAGAGGGTCTTGGCTCCGATATGTTCATGGATGTATTCGATGATGGACTGAGCAAGAGCCATACCGTCATAAGTTGCAGTTCCACGTCCCAATTCATCAAAGAGAATCAAGGAATTTTTGGTTGCATGCGAAATGGCATTATTGGCCTCCATCATCTCCACCATGAAGGTTGATTGACCTGAAACCAAGTCATCTGCTGCTCCGATACGGGTAAAGATAGCATCAAAAATAGGTAAATAGGCGCTTTCTGCTGGCACATAAGAACCCATCTGGGCCATAACCGCCGTCATGGCTAACTGACGCATGTAGGTAGACTTCCCGCTCATGTTTGGCCCTGTAATTAGTTGAATACTGGTATCTTCTGCCATCTGAATCGTATTGGGAATATAGGTCTGAGCCCCCATGACCTTTTCAACGACAGCATGGCGCCCTTTCTGAATATCAATTCGCGAATCATCTCCGAATTCAGGTCGAATCAAATGCTGGGTTTCAGCCACAACCGCCAGACTCTGTAAGACATCAACTGTCGCAATTCCTTGAGCTAGAGCCTGCAAACGCTGGATGTACTTGCTGATCTCTTCACGAATACGCATAAAAATTTCGTACTCTAGATTAGCTGACTTCTCACGCGCCTCAAGCATATCTCCCTCGATACGGGCTAATTCTTCGGTGCCAAAACGTTCTGAGTTTTTCAGCGTCGCCTTGCGGAAAAAGTGAGCAGGCACATTTCCCAGTTGCGAATTGGTTACATGGAAATAGTAGCCATCCTTTTTATTGTAGTCAATCTTAAGCGTGCTGATACCAGAGTTTTCTCGCTCCTTAGCCTCAATCTCAGCAATCCAGCTAGTCCCTTCTCTGAGAACGCGACGGTACTTGTCTAAAGTCTCATCAAATCCAGTGCGGATAATACCACCTTCTGTAATCACATGAGGAGCTTCAGGAGCAATCGCTGCGCTAATCAAACTCTCTAACTCAGGGATTCCATCCAGTTGTTCAATGAGATAGGCTAGAGCAGGTTGCTCCATCCCTTCTAAAATCGCACGAATCCGTGGTACGCTAGACAAGGTAGTCGCCAACTGCAAGAGATCCTTGGGATTGGTTTTGCCAAAAGAAACACGACTAGCCAAGCGTTCAATATCATAAACACCCTTGAGACTGTCTGTCAAATCACTGCGCTCAAAGAAATGGTCGAGGAAGACCTGCACCACTTCTTGGCGTTGGATGATTCGCTCCTTGTCAATCAAAGGACGATGAATCCAAGAACGTAACAGACGCATACCCATTGCCGTCTTAGTTTCATCTAAAAGCCAGAAAAGACTGCCTTGCTTCTTGCCCGAACGGGCATTCTCAACCAAATCCAGACTAGCCTTGGTCGCATAATCCATCTGCAAGAAATCTTTGATTTCATAGCGGATAACAGGCTTGAGGTGGTTCAATTCCCTCATCTGAGTCCGATGAACATACTGAAGCAGTTTACTAGACGCCGCTTGCTCCACCGCTGCCAATCGTGAATCCAGCAAATGAAGGTCCTCAAAGCCTTCTTTTTCATAAGAGAGCACCAGATTCATCTGGCGACTGAGGATTTGTTCTTCCTCCTCAGACAAGTCATAACCCAACACCACTTCTCGCGCCTTAAGGTTACGGACTTCCCCACAAACCAGCGTGAAATCCAATAAACCTGTCACATAAAAGTCACCGGTCACCAGGTCCATATAAGCTAGACCAAATTGATTGCCTTCGCGGTCTATAGCAACCAAAAAATTATTCTGACTGTCCGGCTTACTACTGTCGACCACTGTCCCTGGCGTAATGACTTGAACAACCTCTCGTTTCACAACTCCAACAGCTTGTTTAGGATCTTCCATCTGCTCTGCGATAGCTACCTTATAGCCCTGCTCAATCAAGACATCGATGTACTGTTGAGCAGAATGATAGGGGACACCCGCCATAGGAATCGGATTGTCGGCATTCTTGTTGCGACTCGTTAAGGAAATCTCCAGAATCTGCGCAGCATTGACCGCATCCTCATAAAATAATTCATAAAAATCACCCATCCGAAAGAGCAAAAAAGCATCTGGATATTGCTTTTTAATATCCACATACTGTTGCATGCCGGGTGATAGCTTTTCTGTCGTCATTGTACGTCTCTCCTTGTCAAAAATAAGTCTTGAGAGCAACTCCCAAGACCTTACTTATCTTTCATCAAATCTAGCAAACGATCTTCCATGAGTTTGGCAACGTGCTGGTCTCGACAAATGACCAATAAGGTATTGGCACCAGCAACTGTTCCTAAAATCCATTCATCCTTGTTTGCATCTACAATATTTGCTAAAACAGAGGCTTCGCCCAATTTGGTATGAAGTACCAAGGTAAACTCTGCTCTTGCAACACCTTCTAAATGATGAGACAAAAATTCCACCAAATCAATCTTTTCTGTCTCATTTGCTAGTACATAATACACCATATCATTTTTCTTGACCTTGGTCAAGCCAATTTCGCGCAAATCACGAGACAAGGTTGTCTGCGTCACAAAGACATTGTGCGCCTCCAACCGATCTTGAATTTCTTTTTGTGTACTTAATTTCTCCTCAGTAATCATTTTTTTTATTAACTGATGACGATCTCTTTTTCTCATAAAATCCTCTTATATGCATATTTATAACTAATTTTATAACTATATTATACCAAAAAAATAGGAGATTTCAAAAATTTTTTCTTCTTTCTTTAAAATTGTGATAAAATAGTAGAAAAGTCCAAAAAGGAGCTCTTAATGAATACAAAAGAATTGATTGCTAGCGAGTTGGCTAGCGTCATTGATAGCCTGGACCAAGAGGCTATTTTAAATTTACTGGAAACCCCTAAAAACTCAGAAATGGGAGACATCGCTTTCCCTGCTTTTTCTCTTGCAAAAGTCGAACGTAAAGCACCTCAAATAATTGCTGCTGAACTGGCTGAAAAAATTAACAGCCAAGCCTTTGAAAAGGTTGTCGCAACAGGACCTTACGTCAACTTTTTCCTTGATAAATCTACCATTTCTGCTCAAGTATTACAAGCTGTTATCACTGAAAAAGAACACTATGCTGACCAACATATTGGCAAGCAAGAAAATGTTGTAATCGACATGTCTAGTCCGAATATCGCTAAACCATTCTCTATTGGTCACCTGCGCTCAACTGTTATCGGAGATAGCTTGTCACATATTTTCCAAAAAATCGGTTATCAAACCGTCAAGGTCAACCATTTGGGAGACTGGGGTAAACAGTTTGGGATGTTGATTGTTGCCTACAAAAAATGGGGCGACGAAGAAGCTGTAAAAGCTCATCCAATCGATGAACTTCTTAAACTCTATGTCCGCATCAACGCTGAAGCTGAAAATGACCCTAGCTTGGATGAAGAAGCACGCGAATGGTTCCGTAAACTTGAAAATGGAGACGAGGAAGCTCTCGCTCTTTGGCAATGGTTCCGTGATGAAAGTTTAGTGGAATTTAACCGCCTTTACAATGAACTGAAGGTTGAATTTGACAGCTACAATGGAGAAGCCTTCTACAACGATAAGATGGATGCAGTTGTAGACATTCTTTCTGAAAAAGGCCTTCTTGTTGAATCAGAAGGTGCCCAAGTTGTCAACCTTGAGAAATATGGAATTGAACATCCAGCCCTCATCAAGAAATCCGATGGTGCAACTCTCTATATCACACGTGACTTGGCTGCAGCCCTTTACCGTAAAAATGAATACCAATTTGCCAAATCTATCTATGTCGTTGGCCAAGAACAATCTGCCCACTTTAAACAGCTCAAAGCCGTCTTGCAAGAGATGGGCTACGACTGGAGTAACGATATTACTCACGTTCCTTTTGGTTTAGTTACAAAAGAAGGAAAAAAACTCTCTACTCGTAAAGGGAATGTCATCTTGCTAGAGCCTACTGTTGCAGAGGCCGTTAGTCGTGCCAAAGCCCAAATCGAGGCTAAAAATCCTGAATTGGAAAACAAAGACCAAGTAGCGCATGCTGTTGGGGTTGGAGCCATTAAATTCTATGACCTCAAAACCGACCGTACAAATGGATACGACTTCGACCTAGAAGCTATGGTATCCTTCGAGGGTGAAACTGGACCTTATGTACAATATGCCTATGCTCGTATCCAATCTATCTTACGTAAAGCGGATTTCAAACCAGAAACAGCTGGCAACTATAGCTTGAATGATGCTGAAAGCTGGGAAATCATTAAACTCATCCAAGACTTCCCACGTATTATCAACCGTGCGGCAGACAACTTTGAACCTTCTATCATTGCTAAATTTGCAATTAGTCTGGCTCAAGCCTTCAACAAGTACTATGCACATACACGCATCTTGGATGAAAGTCCAGAACGCGACAGCCGTCTAGCCCTTAGCTACGCAACCGCAATCGTTCTCAAAGAGGCCCTTCGCTTGCTTGGAGTAGAAGCGCCTGAGAAGATGTAAATCGCCAAAGTTACTTGATTGCAGAGCAATCTAAGTAACTAACGCCAAATCCTATTCGGACTTTGGCTAGGCGCTTCACTAGTTTTAGGACATAAATATGATTGATTTATGTCCTAAAACGTCGTAATCTTAAAGTTATTGGAACTAAAGTTCCTAATTGTTAGACGCTAGCCGCTTATATGCGGACTAGCTAACTGCTTCACTAGTCATGGCCCCCTAGATATAATCGATTTAGAGAACATGACGTCGAAACTATGGTGATTTGGTTAGGCGCTTCACTAATTCAATCTACTCACTACTACTTCTTTATCATACAGGGAGATATCCTATGAGCCAATATGCTTATATCCTCGTTGTGATTAGTTTGGTTTTCCTTTTTCTGCTCAATAAGTACGAGAAGGAGAGACTGCAAAAACTCTACCAAGAACAACTTTTAAAGGATGAAACATTTAGGACTGACATCAAAGAGAAAATTCACACAACTGAAAACATCAATGATGTCATTGCTTACATCAATAAAACTTATCACCTAGGAATGTTGCTATCAAAAGACATTACAGATCAATTGAAATAATCAAAAACCGAGAAGAAAGCTTCTCGGTTTTTTTAGGGCATAATTTTTATCTTCCAACTATAGCAAATAACATTTATATTAAAAATTTTATAGGTAATTTTCATCTCTGCTATAGAGGGGGATATAATAAGTTCTTTCTTCTAATGATTGAAAGATTGGTTTCAGCTTAACTTTCCAACTCATACAAATCTGCGATAATCGCTGCGACACGTTTGATATCTCCCAGCATACCTCGCATTTCAAAATCAGCCAATACAGGGAAGCCAAAACGTTGACTATATTGCTTGGCTGTCAGGCAGTATTGGTTATTAAAGTTACGATTTCCTGAACCAACCACACCAAAACACTTACTAGCATTGTCACCATAGGCGATAAAATCCCCCACGGGTGTCGTCAAAATCTCAACATCTCCGTTATCCACGCCATTCCCACCTTCGAGATAGGTCGGCAAAAAAGCGACATAAGGATGGTCCATTTCATAGAAATCTTGGCCTTCTTTGACCAAATCCTTGATATGAATCTTTTGAACCTCAATTCCCTCGTACTGGGACAAGAGATAATCTTTCAAGCGCGTCACAAAACTCTCAGTGTTTCCACTCAGACTGATATAAACTAAAGAAATTGTCTTCATATGTACCTCCATGATTTTATCTATAATCGAAAAATAACTACCAAGATTGTATCTTGATAGTTATGCTTTGTCAACTCTTAGGCAAGTTCTTCCTCTTCTTGAGTTTCTGTCAATTCTTTTTGCTGACGCCACATTTTATAGAAGACGATTGCTAGGAAGATAACATTGAGTACGATCCCAAAAATAGCAGAACCTTTGGCACCAAGCTCCGCTCCTATACGGATGTTAGGGTCTGTAAAAAGTAAAACCGCATCCTGAACGCCGATAAAGTTGTAGATAGAACCAACGATGGCAACGAAGACATAAGCAAGATAAGTGTAGTTAGCCAATTGGATGTTTTTACGAACAAGGAAAACCAAAGACACAACCACCAGAATAACAGATAAGACAACCAAGAGAATGTTGAAGATAGAATGACCATGCTCCGATACCTTAATGGTGTAAGCAACGAGCTCCTTAGCATAAGTAGCATTAACACCTGATGCTGATGTTTCTAGATTGTTCATACCCTCCGCAGTAGGTACTGGAGATATGATTCCAAATAGTGACATTGCTGAGAGTAAGGCTGAAAAAATCAGTAATACCCATAGATAGATTGGTTTCTTTTTCATAATAGAACCTCCTGATATTATTATCGATATTATAGCACTTTTTGTAAAGGGATACAAATATTATAGTGTGGTTTCCACCTGTTTTCGGTAGGCTTTTGGCGATTTTCCGCACAATTTTCGGAACACTTTATAGAAATATCCAACATTACTGTAACCAACAGCATAACAAATATCTTCAATACTGTCACTAGTTGAAAGCAAGAGCTGCTGGGCAGCCTTAATGCGTTGTTTATTTAGTAACTCTGCGAAGGTCGAATTGGTTTCACGCTTAATCAACTGTCCCAGATAAACAGGATTGATAAAGAGATCCTTACTGATATCCTTGAGAGAAAGTTCTTTCTGATAATCACTCCCAATGACTTCTAGCACACTAACCACATTTTCATTCATCCGATATTGTCCAAAGAATCGAGTCAGAGTTTCCTTGATATAAGGAACCAATTCATCGAAGGTTTGAATAGCATGAATCGTTTTGACAATATCCGTCAAATCATCAGCCTTTAGATGTTCAAACAAATGAAAGACATCCATGACAAACTGGATAAAAAGCTGTTTGGTAATCGGAACACGCGGCGTATTTTCAAGAACCACCTTCTCCAAGAGATTTAACTCTTCTACGATTTGATTGAGATTCCCCTGAATGATAACCCTATAAATCGGTTCGTAGTAGGCAAAGAGACTCTCAGACCGTTGTAGATTTACAGAGCCGTAAAAGAGGGCTTTCTCAGCATTCAGCTTCCAGCGTTCAAAGTGTTCTTGATAGGGAGCTTCAAAGGGAGTAACGACTAAACCATCTAGGGGTTGGTCAGAAATGAAAATCTGCCAGTCTTGACCCAAGACATAGTAGGGAATGGTGAAAGAGCCTTGTTTTTCCTTGGATAGGCCTATCCACCAATTCTCCTTACCTCCTAGATAACTAACAAATCCAGCCTCGTCTAAATCTTGACTGAGGATCTGACTTTTCTTTCCTCTCTCGCCGAGCTGACCTGCAATCTTCTCCAGCAGATTTCCCAACTCTACCTTATCAACAGGTTTGACCAGATAGTCCACCACACTAAGGTTCATTGCTCTTTTTACATAATCAAACTCCTGATAACCTGAGAGCAGGATATAGGCAGCATCTGGTAAGATTTCTTTCATCTCCCGAATCATATCAAGCCCTGTTTTGTCGGGCATATTGACATCGGAAATGACTACATCGACGGGATTTTTCTGAACATATTCTAGGGCTTCATCGGCATGACTGGCTGTTGCGACGACCTCCATATCCCACTTATCAAAAGGAATCAAACGTTTCAGACCTTCTGTCACCATGTACTCATCATCTACTAATAATACTTTATACATTTTCTCCCTTTCTACTCATCTTGAATTGTAATACGATACTGAACACCTGCTTGCTCCGCAGACTCTATAGTAATGGCATAGCGATCCCCAAAATAGAGCACAAAACGCTCATGGACATTGACAATCCCGATAGACTGCTTTTGTTCACTATAACTGGCTTGGTGTTCAAAATGTCTCTGCCTTAACTTTTCTCGGATATCGACCAGCTTTTCAGTCGACATTCCACGGCCATTATCTACCACCAAAATTTCTACAAAACCAGCCTGTTTAAGCGCCTTGATGCTAATCACATTATCTGTCCGTCTGTGGTCAACACCATGCGCGAAATAATTTTCTACCAGCGGTTGTAAGGTAAACTTAGGAATCTTCATATTCTCTAACTCTGGGTCTATCTTGAAACCATAGGCAATGGACTTGGGATAACGAACCATGCAAAGATAACTATATTTACGACAAAATTCTAATTCCTGCTTGAGAAGAGTTTCTCTTTCGTCCGAAATATTATTACGCAACAGGCTACTGAACTCATAAATGATATCTGCCAACTCATCTTGACTTTGCATGACTGCGTACATGCGCAAGAACTCCAGCGTATTGTACATGAAGTGAGGGTTGATTTGCGCCTGCAAGGCCCGCATATTGGCATCTTTTTGACTAAGCTCTAACTGATAAATATCATGGATATTCTTTTCCAATCGATCCAACATATCATTGGTCGTCTCCGCGATTAGGAGCAATTCCTGATCCTTTTCAAGTGTGTCAATACGAAGACCTTCCTCTCCTTGGGCAATAGCTTGGATGGAATCCACTAAATCCACTACCTGCTTTTGATAATTTGAAAAAGTCTTCCTCAAAGTCAGATAGAGAATGACAATAAAGAGAAGGCTCAAACCCACAATCAAAGCAGAGCTGGCAACTGTTCCTTGTAAAACAAAGTTTTTAGGAACTGCCACCTGAACCTGATATCCATGAGAAGTCATACCAACAAACCAGTTCTCATGTTCCCTATTGACCCTCTCACCAATATGAAAAATCTCCGTATCAAATGGTGATGTCACAGTAACAGCCATCGGAATATGACCTCGGGTATTGTCAATGGCATGATATAAAACTTCTGGATCCAAGGAGATGTATATCACTCCTATAGATTGATCCGTTGCTGGATCCAGAACTGGAATTCCAAAACTATTGGCCTCTGGTTTAAAGGCCTCAGCAGGCAAGATATGACCACTTCTTTTATCCCTTGTTGAAACATAAACTTCTTTAAAATCCTGCAAGACGATTGCAACACCCGTTATAGAGTCATTTTGGACATAAAGATCATCAATATTTTCATACAGAGAAATAGAAGTTGACGAAGTTGCTTGATGCTCCAACAGCCAATAAAAATACTCAGAAGTTGACAGGCTAAAGTACTTATAAACCCCTTGTATCCGGTCTTGATTGGCTACTAAATCTTGCGCTAGTTGGGCTGACTCCCGATAATAATACTCCACCTCATCAACTGTTCGAGTGGTTACACGTTGGGCTACTCTTTGAGCTTCCTTTTCCCGTGAATCCCAGTCAGCGTAAGAGAGTAAGATTGCAAAACTCGCAATAATAATCATCATAACTGAACTGTAGGTTCTCAGAAGCGTATGTAGCCAAAACTGCTTCATTCTATTTTGTCGCCAATTTTTCATGGATACTTTCATAGACCGGTTCCAACATATCACTGATAAAGAAATGCCACATCCCAATTCCTACAAAGAAAAGTAGGGCAGGCATATAGTAACCAATTGCCACAAGTAGCACAGTTCCAAGGAGAACCTTGGCCACAGCTGCTAGACTCATAAAGATGCCAATCAAGGATAGTTTGAGACTATTTCGATAAGACAAGTCAAAATAAACTTGTAATTTCAAAGATACTGTATAAGCCAAAAACAGCAAGGCAACTACTAGGACATTCAAAAAGGTCGCAATCAAATGAACGATGGTCTGATGAGGCAATTGCACCAATAGATACAGGCCATAGACCAAAACTAGATCCACCCCTAAAAAGCTATAGAAAATCAGGTTGCTTGAGACGAAATTTTGCTTATAAAGAGACCACGCCTCCTTCAAACTGTATTCGCGAAAGCTATAGCCATGTTCTGCATACAGGCTCATCAAGGTTGCACTAGCCGGCGCTAGACCAAGGATAATCCCTCCCACCAAGGTTAATAGCCAAAAGAAGGCTGTCGCAATCATCCCTAAAAAGAAACGATTAAAGACAAAGTCTAAAAATCTCCCCATGATATCCCCCTAAAAATAACTATGAAACTATTATATCATATTTCAAGCGTTTTCAAAAACTTCTAGTATCCATTTACAATCCCATCAAACCATGGTACAATGAGAATTGTGAAAAAATTATCAGGAGACAATTCATGAAAAAATCTATCTTAACTACACTTCTTTTTGCAGTTCTTTACTTCCTCTGCATGGGGATTGGTGTCCTTTTGGGCAATTTCTTTGACCAAGCTGGAAACATGTTTTATGCGCCTGCCTTTACTGCCCTTTTCGGCGGTAGCGTCTATATGATCCTAGTCGCAAAAGTTCCGCGCTTTGGAGCCATTACCACTATCGGCCTTGTCATTGCCCTCTTTTTCTTGGGAACTAAACACGGTGCCGGTGCCTTCCTTCCTGGAATTATCTGTGGTCTCCTAGCAGATGCAGTAGCTAACCTCGGAAAATACAAGGACCAAACTAAGAATTTCCTTTCTTTCATACTCTTTGCCTTTAGCACATCAGGACCAATTCTAATCATGTGGATTGCACCCAAAGCCTATATGGCTACCCTCCTAGCAAGAGGAAAATCCCAAGAATATATCGACCGTATCATGGTCGCGCCAAATCCTGGAACCGTCCTTCTATTTATCGCAAGTATTGTCATCGGAGCCCTAATGGGTGCCTTGATTGGACAAGCCTTGAGTAAAAAATTGGCGCAGAAAATCTGATTACTAAAAAAGAGCCACACGGCTCTTTTTATTTATGGCTCAATTTTTTGGTCAAGAAATCTCCCAAAAATTGGATTGCAAAGATAATCAAAATGATAATGATGGTTGCCAAGATGGTCACATCATGATTGTAGCGGTTAAATCCATAAGCGATGGCCACGTTACCGATACCACCAGCTCCAACTGCACCGGCCATAGCTGTTTCCCCAACAAGGGAAATCAAGGTCACAGTCGTCACACGAATCAAATCTGGAAGACCTTCTGATAGGTAAACACCCACGATATCCCAGAATGTCGCTCCGCTCGCTTGAGCTGCCTCAATGACACCACCATCCAGTTCAGCCAAGACAACCTGTACCTGACGGGCAAAGAAGGCAAAGACTGCAAAAGATAGCGGTACGATAGCCGCATTTGGTCCGATACTTGTTCCTACGATTAGATGAGAGAAGGGTGACAAGACTGCCAAGAGAATGATGAAAGGAACCGCACGGAAAATGGAGGTAATTTTGTCTAAAATCCAGAAAACGACTTTATTTTCCAAGACACCACCTGGCGCTGTCAAGACAAGGAAAAGACCTGCAACTAGTCCCAAGAAACCTCCGATGATGAAGGAAAGAACTGTCATATAAAGGGTTAGGTAGATGGCTGTTCCCCAGCCTGCTTGACCAGCCCAGCCCATTTTATAAACATTTGGTAAATAGGTTTGAATCAATGATTCCATCTTACTGTCCTCCCTTCAATACTTTTAGTTGTACGCCTGCTTGACGAATGGCATCTTGAGCACCTGCCAACGCTGCTTTTTCACCTGACAAGACCACAACCAATTCTCCAACAGGAGTACCATCGAGGATTTCAATATTTCCATAGAGGATATTAGCCGTTACTTGATAATGCTTGTACAATTCATTCAAAAGTGGCTCGTCTGTTGAAGCACCTGCATACTTGAGTTGCACCAAAAGGCTGTTTTCAGACAGATGTTCCACGATTTCTTGCTTCTCGATTTTGACCATGGCTTCGTCAATACCTGTAGCTGTTGAGATAAAATCTTGAGTCAAAGGTTGTTTAGGGTCTGAGAAGATTTCAAGCACACTACCCTCTTCAATCAAATGCCCATCCTGCATAACTGCCACACGGTTGGCAATGTCTTTGACAATCTGCATTTCATGCGTAATCAGGACAACAGTCAAGCCTAATTTTTGGTTCAAATCTTGCAACAAGGCCAAAATTTGCTTGGTTGTCTTCGGATCAAGGGCAGAAGTTGATTCGTCTGAAATCAAGATTTTTGGATCATTTGCCAAGGCACGCGCAATGGCTACACGCTGTTTTTGCCCTCCAGATAGTTGTGAAGGGTAGTTTTCAGCACGGTCTGCCAAGCCAACCAAGTCCAACAACTTAGCAACTTTAGCTTTCTTTTCTTCCTTGCTGAGTCCAGAGTGTTTGAGGGCAAAGGCTACATTCTCCTCTGCCGTCTTTTGACTCATGAGGTTGAAATGTTGGAAAATCATTCCGATATCCTGACGTTTACGACGCAACTGCTCTGCCGTCAAGGTCACCTTACCATCAAAAATCACATCGTCGTCAATGGTAATTTTGCCCGCAGATGGCTTTTGCAAGAGGTTAATCACCCGCACAAGGGTTGATTTCCCTGCTCCAGAATATCCAACGATTCCGTAGATATCCCCTTCTTGGATGTGAATGGTCACATCCTTGACCGCCGTGATGGTTCTCTTCTTTTGGTGAAAAGTCACATCGATCTGATCTAACTTGATAATATCTCTACTCATAGCTTCTAATCAGCTCCTCTACTAATTCAATATGGGTGTAGTAATCGGCGATTCGCACGTTCTCATCTCCACCGTGGTCTCGGCTATTGGCATTCCCTAAACCGAAGGCCACCATTGGCACCTCTAGGGCATCAAAGACCGTATGCATAGGCCCTGTCCCTGCTGTCGTCGGCAAGACTGAAACGCCCTGTGGATAGAATTTCTTGGCCAACTCGATTACATTGAGAATGGCTGGTGCGCTCATATCGCTTCGATAGCTCATCTCTCCCAAGGTATAGTATAATTCTACCTTATCAAAGCCATTTTTGTCTAGCTGTTTCCGAATTTTTTCCAGAACATCATGCGGTTCTAGACCAGGAACCAAACGAACCTCTAGCTTGGCACTGGCTTCTGCAGGTAAAATCGTTTTGACTCCTTGTCCTTGATAACCTGACTGAATCCCTTCGATATTAAGAGCTGGTTCAAAAAAGAAACGTTTTAGAAAGGCCACGCGGTCCTCTTGTAAGAGAGGCAATTCCAAACCATAAATCTGGCTGATTTCCCCTGGATTACGTTGAGCGTAAGTATCCACCAAGTCCAATTCCCGTTCATTTGGCTCTTGTACTTCTTCATACAAGCCTTCAACCAAGATACGACCATCTGCAGCGCGAAGAGACTGTAAGGCTTGAAGAAGATACCACGGAGCTGATTCCACAACCCCACCATAACTAGAGTGGATATCCACATCAGCACTTTTTACCTTGGCATCGAAGGTCACAATCCCCTTATTTCCACCAGAAATTTCTAACTGCTCCAAGGCATTCTTGGTCCCTTGTTCCCAGACCAACAAATCCGCACCACGGAGTTTATCAGCATGTTTTTCCAGATACTTATCTAGGTCTGTTGAAGCCGATTCCTCCGCTCCTTCCATGATAAAACTGATATTGACAGGCAGGTCATCGTGGTGCTGCATGTATTTTCTCAAAGCACTCAAACGAGCCGTGATATGACCCTTGTCGTCATCAACCCCACGCCCATACATGAAGCCATTGCGGACCGAAAGCGTAAAGGGCTCCTCTGTCCAGACCTGATCCCCATCCGCTGGCACAGTGTCATAGTGGTTATAGAAAATCAAGGTCTTGGCATCTGGACGCGAACTCTTGAAATGCGCCATGACAAAGGGCGCTGTATAAGTCTCATCAATCTCCACTTCAGCCCCCACACGCTTGAAAATCTCACCAAGATAATTTGCGACTTCCTTGAGTCCAACCTGCTGGGCAAAGACCGATTTCTTAGAAATCAGGGTACGCAAAACCTCAAAATAATGCTGGGCCACATGATCCTTTTCAAATTTTTCAATCTGTTCTTGTTCACTAGGAAAAACCATTTTCTCTCTACCTTTCTATGAACTACTCTTCCTGACAATCCATGCTCTATACAAAAGCAAGAGGTGGAATTTTCTCTCCCACCTCCCTGTTTCTTATTACCAAACTGGTTGATCCAAACCGTCTGATGTTTCTTCGATAACTTTTTTCACTTCATCTGTGTGGTAAGCTGCGATCACTTTCTTGATAGCATCAGCCTTAGGTGATGATTCCCAATCTTTTTTCGCAACGATGATGTTGTACCATTGTTTTGAGTTTTCATCAGCTTGTTCTTTGAAAAGTGCTTTCTTGTAGTCCAATTTTGCTTCTGTAACGAAGGTATTGTTTACAACGGCAGCGTCAACTGATGACAATGAACGAGCTGTTTGGCTAGCGTCCAATTCAGTTATTTTCAAGTTCTTTGGATTTTCTTTGATGTTAGCAACTGTTGCAAGAGCAGTTCCTGAAACGTCCAATTTAATCAAGCCAGCTGATTGAAGCAAGTAAAGCGCACGGCTTTCGTTTGTAGCATCGTTCGGTACAGCGATTTCTCCGTTTGCTGGGATGTCTTCTACTTTAGTGTACTTGTTGTCACTTCCATTCAAACCTGAGTAAAGGCGAATTGGAGAGATGTAAGTATCTGCAATCGCTACAAGGTCTTTTCCGTTTTCTTTGTTCCAGTTGTTCAAGAAGTTGTAGTGTTGGAAAGCGTTCAAATCTACTTCGCCATCAGCAGTTGCCTTGTTTGGTTGTGAGTAGTCTGTGAACTCTGTAAATTCCAAAGTAATACCGTCTTTTTTAACTAATTCTTGGACTTTATCCCAACGAGCTTCTTCAGAACCGCTACGGTTAACCGTTGCGATTTTGATAGTTGTTGCATTATCTGCTTTCTTTTCTGAGTTTCCGCAAGCTGCAAGAGTCAAACCTGCGACTGTAGCAAGGGCTGCTACACCAAGCCATTTTTTAATTTTCATGATTCTTTCTCCTTAAAAATAATACCGTACTAGTATCTCACAATTTGTTTGATTTCACAAATTGTTATTAGATAGTCAGATATATAGCTTAAAACTATATCACTAAAAATTGAGAAATCACCCACCTTACTCAGAATGGATGATTTCAAGAAATTATTTAATATCAGCTTCTGCTGGTAGATAAGTGTCTCCGAAGAATTGTTTAGACAATTTTTCAAGGGTTCCGTCTTTGTAGAGTTCTTGGATGCGTTTGTCTACAAATGTTTTCAACTCATCTTGACCTTTGGCAAGAAGTGGGTAAACGTAAGGTTGTTGGTCGCTTGGAAGTTCGATAACTTTCAAGTTGTCCAAACCTTGGTTCTTGATAACTGTTTCAACACCGATTTTATCAAAAATCTTGTAGTCAAACTGGCCATCGCTCAAACGTCCCATGATTTGTTGGAAGTCAGCTCTAGTATAGTTAAGGACAGTTGGATTATCTGAGTGTTGTTTGTTGTAGTCTTCTAACTGTTTAGCAGATGTTGTCCCTTGAACAACTTCTGTTGATTTTCCACCGATATCATCAAGCGATTTGATGCTAGAATCATCTTTTTTCACTACAAGAACGTTAGGGTTTTTAGCGGTTGGCGCTGCGTAAAGGTATTTTTCAGCACGTTCTTTAGTGTAGCTGATGTTGTTAACGGCCATTTGGTAACGGTCAGCATCAAGTCCTGCAAAGACACCTGACCACTCAGTCTTCTCAAACTTGACATCATACTTGTCAGAGTCTTTAAAGATAGCGCGAACCACTTCAATTTCATAACCAGTCAATTCACCATTTTCTTCATAGTTGAATGGTTTTGGTGAAGCATTGGTTGCAACGATAATTTCTTTCTTGCTAGCTGCTTCTCCTTCTTTCTTAGCACCACCTGAACAAGCTGCTAACACACCTGCAGCAACAAGGCCTAAGGCAGCAAGAGATGAGTATTTAACGATTTTTTTCATGTCATTTCCTCCAAAATAGAATACCTTATAATCTTAACAGAAAAAGAGCATTTACGCCATTATATGATATCTATCTCTGTGATAGGTTTTCTTTATGGCTAATTTATACTCAATGAAAATCAAAGAGCAAACTAGGAAGCTAGCCACAAGCTGTACTTGAGTACGGTA
>NZ_JVJI01000010.1:0-21490 GCF_001072665.1 Streptococcus pseudopneumoniae
AAACCACGTCAGCGTCGCCTTACCGTACTCAAGTACAGCTTGCGGCTAGCTTCCTAGTTTGCTTTTTGATTTTCATTGAGTAAAAATATAAAAAGCAACAGCTGAAATAGTTGTTGCTTTTTAGGTAGCTAGGATTTTATCTCTTATTTCTCAACGCGTGATTTGTTGGCGATATCAGCTAGGATAGCTTGAACAAAGTCATCAACTGAGACAGTTTGTGTTTCTTTTTGGCCATAGCGACGAACGTTAACAGTTCCGTCTTCCATTTCCTTGTCCCCAACGATCAATTGGTAAGGAATCTTGCTTGTTTGTGACGCACGGATCTTGAACTGCATTTTTTCATTGCGCTCATCTACATCTGCACGGACACCACGGTCACGGAGTTTTTTAGCTACTTCCCATGCGTAGTCCACGTGTTTTTCGTTAGATACTGGGATGAGAGTTACTTGGTGAGGTGCTAGCCATGTTGGGAAGGCACCCTTGTAGTTCTCAATCAAGATAGCTGTGAAGCGTTCCATAGTTGAGATAACTCCACGGTGGATCATAACTGGACGGTGCTCTTCACCATCAGCTCCGATATATTTAAGGTCGAAGCGTTCTGGAAGCAAGAAGTCAAGTTGGATAGTAGAAAGAGTTTCTTCTTTTCCAAGAGCGGTCTTAACTTGAATATCCAATTTTGGTCCGTAGAAGGCTGCTTCACCTTCGGCTTCAAAGTAGTCCACGCCCATTTCATCAAGGGCTGCACGAAGCATGGTTTGAGCATTTTCCCACATCTCATCGTTGTCAAAGTACTTGTGAGTATCTTGAGGGTCACGAAGAGAGAGGCGGAAGCGGTATTCAGTCAAGTTGAAATCTTCATAAACATCGATAATCAACTGAAGGGCACGCTGGAATTCTTCTTGGATTTGTTCTGGAGTCACAAAGAGGTGACCGTCGTTGAGTGACATTTCACGTACACGTTGAAGACCAGTGAGGGCACCAGATTTTTCATAACGGTGCATCATACCGATTTCAGCAATACGGATTGGCAACTCACGGTAAGAATGAACATGGTGTTTGAAGACTTGGATGTGGTGCGGACAGTTCATTGGACGAAGGACAAATTCTTCCCCGTCACCCATGTCCATAGTTGGGAACATGTCTTCTTGGTAATGATCCCAGTGACCAGAAGTCTTGTAAAGTTCAACAGAAGCAAGTGGTGGAGTGTATACGTGTTGGTAGCCAGAAGCCAACTCTTTGTCTACGATGTAGCGTTCCAATTCACGACGGATAGTCGCACCATTTGGCAACCAGAATGGAAGTCCTTGACCAACCTCTTGAGAAATCATGAAGAGATCAAGCTCTTTACCAAGTTTACGGTGGTCACGTTCCTTAGCTTCTTCACGCATTTGAAGGTAGTTTTTCAAGTCTTTTTTGTCAAACCAAGCTGTACCGTAGATACGTTGCATCATAGCGTTGTCGCTATTTCCACGCCAGTAAGCACCTGCTACATGGAGAAGGTGGAAGATTTGGATACGGCCTGTTGAAGGGACGTGTGGGCCACGGCAAAGGTCTACATATTCACCCTGACGATAGATGGTCAAACCGCCTTCGTCTTCTGAGTGTTCTTCAATCAATTCCAACTTGTAAGGGTCGTTTTTAAAGATTTCACGTGCCTCGTCTTTAGTCACTTCTTCACGAATTGATGGGAAGTTTTCTTTGACAATTTTTTGCATTTCTTCTTCGATACGAGGAAGGTCTTCGTTAGAGATTTGACCAGCTGTGTTGTCAGTATCGTAGTAGAAGCCGTCCTCGATGGCTGGACCAACACCCAAGTGAATGTCTGGGAAAAGACGACGAGCTGCTTGGGCGAACAAGTGAGCGGCTGAGTGACGCAAGATTGGAAGGGCATCTTCGTGGTCAGGTGTCACAATTTCGATGCTTCCATCTTCAGTGATAGCACGAGTAGTGTCGATGAGTTTGCCGTTAAATTTACCAGCCAAGGCTTTTTTTGCTAGGGAATTGCTGATAGATTGGGCAATTTCAAAAGTTGTAACGCCAGATTCGAATTCACGAACAGCGCCATCTGGGAAAGTAATGTTAATCATGATGTTCTCCTTACTTATATTATTGACGAATGTGTTAACCCTATTCTGAAAACAGGGACAGAGGACTGTGAAAGCTAGAAAAACAAAAAGCGACATCCTCGAAAGGACGTCGCAACGTGGTTCCACCTTCATTTATGTTCCTCAAAAAAGAGGGACACCTCTGATTGGCTCTAACGTGGCCACCGTTTTATGTTTTCATAAAAAACTCAAGAGTAGTATCAGTTTAGGCTTCCTATGCGTTTCCAGCAACCACGCACTCTCTAGTAGAAAGGGACTAAGTGACTTGTCTCTATGGATTATTATAGCATGATTGTGAGATTTTTCAAGATATTTGTAGATTTTTTTGAATTTTCTTCATTGAAAGAGTGCCTGCTATGCTTTGTTAGGAGTAATGTGAAATCATCTTTTTGATAAGTTTTTACCTTGATAAAAGTAGTGTTCTGGATTTAGTAAGAGTGGGTTAAAGGTGACTATTAAACAGTATTTTTTGTTATAATATTAAAAAGATATATAAGAGGAAATGAGGAGAAAGAATGACAAAAATAGCTCTTCTTTCAGATATTCATGGAAATACCACCGCCTTGGAGGCTGTTTTGGCAGATGCTCGGCAGCTAGGAGTGGATGAATACTGGCTTTTGGGAGACATTCTCATGCCAGGGACAGGGCGTAGAAGAATTTTGGACTTGTTGGCTGAACTACCGATTACGGCTAGAGTTTTGGGAAACTGGGAAGACAGTCTTTGGCATGGTGTCCGCAAGGAATTGGATAGTACTCGTCCCAGTCAACGCTATCTCTTGCGCCAGTGCCAGTATGTTTTAGAGGAAATTTCACTAGAAGAAATTGAACTGCTCCACAATCAACCTCTCCAGATTCATCGTCAGTTTGGGGATTTGACGGTAGGAATTAGCCACCATCTTCCTGATAAGAACTGGGGGAGAGAGTTGATTCATACTGGAGCGCAAGAGGATTTTGACCGCTTGGTGACCAATCCGCCTTGCGATATTGCTGTTTATGGTCATATTCATCAGCAGTTGCTTCGTTACGGGACTGGTGGGCAATTGATTGTCAATCCAGGTTCGATTGGGCAGCCTTTCTTTCTAGATGCCCAGTTGCGGAAGGACTTGCGGGCCCAGTATATGATTTTGGAGTTTGATGACAAGGGCTTGGTAGATATGGACTTTCGACGGGTGAATTACGATGTGGCAGCTGAATTGCAACTGGCAAAAGATATGAAACTTCCCTATTTTGAGGTTTATTATGAAAGTCTGGTCAATGGTATCCACCATACTCACAATCAGGAATTTTTGAGAGAATTGGCCCAGCAAGAGGGCTACGATAGGGAGTTAGATGCCTGGTTGAAAAGTGGTAACGATTGACATTACAACTAAAAAGGGTATAATAATAGAAAAAGAAGAGTAGAGGCAGGGTAGCCTCGTAAAAAGGAGAAGAGGATGCAAATTCCAAGTAGATTTACCATTGCGACTCATATGCTGATAATCATTGCCCTCAAGGGGAAGGAAAGCAAGGTGACCAGTGATTTTCTGGCTGCTAGTGTCGGGGTCAATCCAGTCATTATCAGAAAGACCTTGTCCCAGTTGAAGAAGGCAGAGCTGATTTCAGTAGCGCGTGGAACAGGTGGGACAGAGATTGTCAAGGATCTCAAAGACATTAGTCTATTAGATGTTTATCAGGCTGTTGAGTGTCTGGGTAAGACTGGTCAACTCTTCAGTTTTCATGACAATCCAAATCCAAATTGCCCAGTTGGAGCCCATATTCATGATGTTTTGGATCAAAAATTGGAGAGAATCCAGCTGGCTATGGAGGCAGAGCTTGGTCAGACTAGCTTAGAGCAAGTCGTGGCCGACGCAGAGAGTCAGATGAAGGATTAAGAGGGATAGATGCCCTCTTTTTCTCTATGTAAAATTGTGATAAAATAGAATCATTAAAGGAGGAAGAAATGTATCTCGTTATAGGAATTGTATTAGCCTTTATAGTGTCATTTTGGAAGGATAATAGAAGTTTGTAGAATCCAGTATTATTCTTATTATCCCTCATTTCCAGTTATTTTTATCTAGGCTACCTTTTTTATCAAAATGGGTATGAGAAGATTCATTTCGCTTTTTTTATATTTTCCTTTATTTTACTTCCGATACTGATTTTTCTAGGTGGCATCTTTTTAATCTATAATGGCCTTATCCTGCTGAAGCGAGAGGGGCGTTCAAAGGCTAATTATCTCTCAATGCTCCTTGGAATAGTCATTTTGCTATTTTTTGCTTTGATGTCATTTCGATTGGGCGATAGAAATGAATTATTTTACACCAATCACTTTCTAAACATTTTATTTGCATTTATTGCTTATTCTTACTTTATTTTTGGTTTTGCTTTTGTGGGTTTTATGCTGTACTCTATCTTGTATCTCTTTATTCCTAAGAAGAAGCATTATGATTTTATCATCATTCATGGTGCAGGTTTGTTAGAC
Organism: Streptococcus pseudopneumoniae; assembly: GCF_001072665.1. GTDB lineage: Bacteria > Bacillota > Bacilli > Lactobacillales > Streptococcaceae > Streptococcus > Streptococcus pseudopneumoniae_S. Next base: position 4,567 of record NZ_JVJI01000010.1, read on the forward strand.
GGAGAAAAGGTAACACCTTTGCTAAAGAGGAGAATTGATAAGGCAGTAGAAGCTTACCACAAGTCTAAGAATCCTCGTATCAAAATCATAGCTAGCGGTGGTCAAGGAGGAGATGAGAAGATTTCTGAAGCTCAGGCAATTTGTAATTATTTGTTGGAAGAGACGGATGTTCCGAGAGAAGCAATTCTCCTAGAGGAAGACTCAACGACAACCTATGAGAATCTTCTCTTCTCAAAAGAAATGGGAGAGAGGCTGGTGACCAGTCCACGTTTTCTCTTTGTGACCAATGATTACCATGTTTTTCGTACCAGTACCTATGCTCGCCGTATTGGGATGAAGGGAGATGGTCTTGGTTGCCGTACAGCCGCCTACTATATCCCATCGGCCTTTATCAGAGAATATATTGCTCTATGTGTGAAGATGAGATGGCTTTTTATCACCCTCTATGTTTTGGTGATTTTAGCTCTGATTTTCTCTTATAGAGGTGTTCTATGGTAATATGTAAAATTCATATTGTAATTCTTGTTAGAATCTCTAAAAAATCTTGTAGTAACCCTAAGGGAAAAAGTGTCACTAGTAATGAAAGATCAGGGTAAGTGATTGTGAGTGCGGTTTTTGGAACGGCTTCATGATTGCTCGTCAATCAATTGAACAATTTCTAACCTAGTTGCAGATTTTCAGAGAGAGTCAAAAATAGGAAACTGAATATGAGTAGACTAGAATTTTACAGTCAACGACAAATAAAAATGTGAACAACAATAGAGGTTCACATTTTCTTTTTGGTCTATGGCAAAATGGCTTTTAGTTCCTTCAGGATAGTTTGCAAGGTTACGATCGCTTGTTCTCCTTGTTGTGGTTGATAGAGTAGTTGGAAATACTTGCGAATAGTTTCTTCAAATTGCTTAGGGAGGAGAGTACAATGGGCCTTTGCATACTCCAGCATCCGTTTTTCACCAGGATGGGTTTGCTCATTGAGCGCAAATAACAAGTCAAAGTAGGAAGCAAAAAACTCACTCGTACGATGATTCATACTGAGAAGATCTTGGCGTTTGATAGCTTTTTCTATTTGGTGAGAGAAGGCAGGCATGGCTTGTTCTAGCAAAAGGAGTTGCCTTTCGATGATATGCTTTTTGAGTTCCTGTGGATAGGGAATCTGGTAAGTATTTTGGAGATAAGCGTAGTGTCCATTTGGATCGTATAGAATCTTGCTGTGGAGTAGATTATGCCACATGCAAGTTGTATAAGCATTTTGAGCTTTGTGTTGAAAAACGGTTGAGTTCAATTCCTGTTCAAACGACTCCATCGAACGATAAATCAACTCGATTTCGATACCGTTGTTTAGTACACAGTCGTCCTCTAACTCCCAAAACTGGTTTCCAATTTCCATATAGGAGCAGTATTTACTCAAAATTTTGAGGCGAGTCGCCTCATCAATAGAAGAGTTGAGGTAGACATAAACGTCATAGTCAGAATTTTGATCATAGTTTTGTCCTGCACGAGAGCCACCAAGAGCGATAGCTTCTACTTGTTCCAGTTGAGAGAATTCTTTGCAAAGTTCGTGGATCATGATTTTTCTCCTTGCTTTATGGTTTTAAAGTCATTTTACCAAAAAGTAAAACGTTTGCATAGTGTTAGGTTGCTCTTTTTCATTTATAGAAAAAAATGTGAACCCTTGTTTTGAGTTCACATTTCTTTTTTATTCTGCAGCTTGTTGCCAACGTTTGGCTAACATATGAGACAGGCTAGAAATGGCTAGGTTAAAGCTGAAGTAGATGAGGGCAATCAGGATATACAGACTGAAGACCTGCTCTGGTTCGAAATAACGGCCCATGAGAATTTGGCTAGCTCCAAATAGTTCTTGTAGGGCGATAACAGAGTAGAGGAGGCTGGTATCCTTAATCACGGTAACAAACTGAGAAATGATGGCTGGCAACATTTTACGAATGGCTTGTGGGAGAATGATGTGGTAGAGGATTTGGACTGAGGTGAAGCCTTGTGACATTCCTGCTTCGTATTGTCCCTTGTCTACGGCATTTAGGCCACCACGGATAATCTCAGCCAAGGCTGCTGAGGTAAAAAGGGTAAAGGCAGTAATACCAGCTGGTGTGGACTTCATTTTAAACACCAAAAAGATGGTGAAAATCCAGAGGAGGTTGGGAACGTTGCGCACAAACTCGATGTAAATGCTGGAGATGATACGTAAGACAGGATTTTTGCCATTTCTCATGACAGCTAGCACCGTTCCGATAAGGGTAGAGAGGACGATGGCAATCAGAGAAATGTAGAGGGTCAAGCCAAATCCTTTAAAGATAAAGATTAGGTTATCTGAGGTCAAAACTTCTAAAATGGATTCCATAGTAACCTCCTAAAGTGAATAAGCTTTTTTGTTGGCTTGCTCCATCTTGCGACCAAACTGGGCAACAGGGAAGCAAAGAGAAAAGTAGAGAAGGGCAGCTCCTAAAAAGGCTGGGATATAGTTTCCATTAAGAGCTGACCAAGACTTAGTCACAAACATCAAGTCTACACCAGAGATGATAGCGACTGTAGAGGTATTCTTGATGAGGTTGACGATTTGGTTGGTCAATGGAGGGAGAATGATACGGAAGGCCTGAGGCAAGATAATCAAGCGCATAGCACTGATATAGGTGAAACCTTGCGACAAGGAGGCCTCCATCTGACCGCTAGGAATAGACTGAATCCCTGAGCGAATAACCTCAGCGATATAGGCACCGTGATAGAGACCTACACATAGTACAGCTGTCCAATAAATCGGAATCATGATGATATGGTCACTGATAAGAGGTAGGCCATAAAAAACGATAACAAACTGCACCAAGAGGGGAGTGTTTTGGTAAAATTCGACAAAAATGCGAGCCAAAATGCGCAAAATTGGACGTTTGCTGGTTGACATAGCTCCAAAGAAGATGCCCAAAACCATGGCTAGGATAAAGGATCCAATCGCTAGGGCAAGGGTGAAGAGGAAACCATTGAAAAATTGTCCAAAATCCTGAAAATAGGCTGTCCAAGATGATAAATCTGTCATAGGGTATCCTCCTTAATCTGCAGTATGGCTAGATGGTTTGAGCTTGTAACGGTCATAGAGTTTTTGCAAACTACCATCCTTGCTCCATTTAGTGACCAAGTTATCAAGATAGTCGTTGAGTTCAGTGTTTGATTTCTTGGTGACGATACCGTAGTCAGATGGCTTGAAACTATCATCTAGCAGTTCTGTCCGTTTACTGATATAGCCAGATAGAATCGAGCGGTCAACGGAAAAGGCATCAATACGGTGAGCATGTAGGGAAGTAATCAATTCTGGGTAGGAACCAAGTTCGACGAATTTAAAGGTCAAGCCTTTCTTTTTACCCAGCTCAGTAATCAGGCGTTGGGTGATGGAACCTTGGGCAACACCGATGGTTTTTCCGTTTAGGTCCTCAATGCTTTTGATTTTGGCAGACTTATTGACCAAAAAACCAGAAGCGTCCGTGTAGTAGGGGCTTGTGAAGTTGTAGAGTTTTTTGCGTTCGTCTGTGATGGTGAAGGTTGCGATATCCATATCGACCTGTTCATTGTCTAGGAGGGGTCCACGAGTTTGCGCTGTAACAGGTACATAGCGAACCTTGACCTTAAGCTCATCAGCTACCATCTTGGCCAGGTCAGTTTCGATACCAGAATAGGTTCCTGTCTTGGGATCCTTGTAACCGAAATTGGGAACGTCTTGCTTCACACCGACAACTAGCTCGCCTCTCTTTTGAATGTCTGCGACACTGGTATCAGCCTGAACTGGTTTTGCAGCAGCAAGCCCGAAAAGGCTAATCAATAATGCTGATAAAAAGAATTTCTTTTTCATAGGCGCCTCCTTATTTGACTTTGTCACTTTCATGGTTGATGATTTTGCTGAGGAATTGTTGGGCACGAGGTTCGCTTGGATTGTCGAAAAAGTCATCAACATCTGTCGTATCCACCAAAACTTCTCCGTCAGCCATAAAGATGATGCGGTCCGCAACTTCACGGGCAAAGCCCATTTCATGGGTCACGACAATCATATTCATACCATCGTGGGCCAATTTTTGCATAACTGCAAGAACATCACCGATGGTTTCAGGGTCAAGAGCAGATGTTGGTTCATCGAAGAGGAGGAGTTCTGGATGCATGGCGAGGCCACGTGCGATGGCAATCCGTTGTTTTTGTCCACCAGAAAGCATGGCTGGATAAGAATCTTTCTTGTCCCACATATTTACAAATTCCAGATATTTTTGAGCTATTTTTTCAGCTTCTTTTTTATCAATTCCTAGAACTTTTATGGGTGCTAGTGTTACGTTTTCTAACACTGTTTTGTGCGGATAGAGGTTAAAATGCTGGAAAACCATGCCGACTTCCTTACGAAGAGGCACCAAATCTTTCTGGCTGGCACCAGCGACTTGGTGACCATTTACTAGAAGGCTTCCCTTGTCTACAGCCTCCAAACCATTGATGGTGCGGATAAGAGTGGACTTCCCAGAACCAGAAGGTCCAAGGAGGACAACGACTTGCCCTTTTTCAAAACGGAGATTGATGTCGCGGAGTGCGTGGTAGTCTCCGTAATATTTTTCGACGTGTTCAAATTCTACTAAAGCCATAAGGAATCTCCTTTGTGTTAGATTTTATAACATGATTCTACACCAAAAGATTTGTCTTGTCAAATAAAATCAGAAAAAAATTAGTAAAATCTTTGTAGAAAGCAATCAGGATAGAGAAAAAGCCTAAATCATGTTATAATGAAGCAATAGAATTCTTAGAAAGAGTGGATGTCTTTTTGATAACACCTACTTATGAATGGCAGTTTGCCCCGCAGGTTGAAGATGCGGATTTTACAAAGATAGCCAAGAAGGCTGGACTGGGTCCTGAGGTGGCTAGGTTATTGTTTGAGAGAGGGATTCAGGACCAAGAAAGTCTGAAAAAGTTTTTAGAACCTTCCTTGGAGGACTTGCATGACCCTTATCTACTCCATGATATGGACAAGGCAGTGGAACGGATTCGTCAGGCCATTGAAGAAGGGGAAAATATCCTCGTCTATGGAGACTATGATGCGGATGGCATGACTTCAGCTTCTATTGTTAAGGAAAGTTTGGAACAGCTTGGTGCTGAGTGCCGTGTTTATTTGCCAAATCGTTTTACTGATGGCTATGGACCTAATGCCAGTGTCTATAAATACTTTATTGAGCAAGAAGGAATTTCCTTGATTGTGACGGTGGATAATGGGGTTGCAGGTCACGAGGCTATTGAACTAGCCCAGTCTATGGGAGTGGATGTCATTGTGACTGACCATCATTCCATGCCTGAAACCCTACCTGATGCCTATGCGATTGTCCATCCTGAACATCCAGATGCGGATTATCCTTTCAAATATTTGGCTGGTTGTGGAGTGGCTTTCAAGTTGGCTTGTGCCCTGTTAGAAGAAGTACAAGTGGAATTGCTTGATTTGGTCGCTATTGGTACCATTGCAGATATGGTCAGTTTGACAGATGAGAACCGTATCTTGGTTCAGTATGGTCTGGAAATGTTGGGACATACTCAGCGCATTGGTTTACAAGAAATGCTGGACATGGCTGGGATTGGCGCCAACGAAGTAACAGAAGAAACGGTTGGTTTCCAGATTGCCCCTCGTTTGAATGCTTTGGGCCGTTTGGATGATCCCAATCCTGCCATTGATTTGCTGACTGGGTTTGACGATGAGGAAGCCCATGAGATTGCCCTCATGATTCATCAGAAAAATGAAGAGCGCAAGGAAATCGTCCAGTCTATCTATGAAGAAGCTAAGATCATGGTGGATCCTGAGAAGAAGGTTCAAGTCTTGGCCAAGGAGGGCTGGAATCCTGGGGTTCTAGGAATAGTGGCTGGTCGTTTGTTGGAAGAACTAGGGCAGACAGTCATCGTTCTCAATATAGAAGACGGTCGTGCCAAGGGTAGTGCTCGTAGTGTGGAAGCAGTGGATATTTTTGAGGCTCTGGATCCTCGTCGAGACCTCTTCATCGCCTTTGGTGGCCATGCTGGTGCGGCTGGAATGACGCTGGAAGTGGAGAAACTTTCAGATTTATCTCAAGTCTTGGAAGATTATGTTCGTGAAAAAGGCGCAGATGCTGCTGGCAAGAACAAGTTAAATCTAGATGAAGAACTGGATTTGGAGACACTTAGCTTGGAAACGGTCAAAAGTTTTGAACGTTTGGCACCTTTTGGAATGGACAATCAGAAACCTGTCTTTTATATCAAGGATTTTCAGGTTGAAAGTGCCCGTACCATGGGGTCAGGCAATGCCCATCTCAAACTGAAAATTTCTAAAGGCGAGGCGAGTTTTGAAGTGGTAGCCTTTTGCCAAGGTAGATGGGCAACAGAATTTGCTCAAACCAAGAATCTAGAGCTGGCAGTCAAATTGTCTGTCAACCAATGGAATGGCCAAACTGCCCTGCAGTTGATGATGGTGGATGCGCGTGTGGAGGGTGTTCAACTCTTTAACATCCGTGGGAAGAATGCAGTCTTGCCAGAAGGGGTTCCAGTCTTAGATTTTGCTGGAGAATTGCCAAATTTGGCGGCTAGTGATGCTGTGGTTGTAAAAACCATTCCTGAGGATATTACTCAGCTGAAGACCATTTTTCAGGAACAGAATTTCTCTGCTGTCTATTTCAAAAATGATATTGATAAGGCCTACTATCTGACAGGGTATGGGACTAGAGAGCAGTTTGCAAAATTGTACAAGACCATCTACCAGTTTCCAGAGTTTGATATTCGCTACAAGCTGAAGGATTTGGCAGCTTATCTTAATATCCAACAAATCTTGCTGGTTAAGATGATTCAAGTATTTGAAGAGCTAGGCTTTGTGACCATCAAAGATGGTGTCATGACAGTCAATAAAGAGGCACCAAAGCGGGAAATCGGAGAAAGTCAAATTTACCAAAATCTCAAACAAACCGTCAAAGACCAAGAAATGATGGCACTAGGAACTGTGCAAGAAATTTATGACTTTTTAATGGAAAAAGAGTAGATCATAGGAAAGAGTTGGGAAACCAGCTCTTTTTTGAAAACAAATCTTCATTTTGAAAATCATTAAAAAAATGGTATAATGGTAGGAAAAGATTCGGCTAAAAGTAGTGCTTTTAGAATAAGAGGGTAAGCAACCCTATAATCAAGATAAACTAAGCTTTCGGAGGAAAAATGAGTAATATCAGTTTAACAACACTTGGTGGTGTACGTGAAAATGGGAAAAATATGTATATCGCTGAAATCGATGGGTCTATTTTCGTTTTGGATGCAGGTCTGAAATACCCTGAAAATGAACAACTAGGGGTGGACGTGGTCATTCCCAATATGGACTACCTTTTTGAAAATAGCGACCGTATCGCTGGCGTCTTTTTGACCCATGGTCATGCGGATGCCATTGGTGCTCTGCCTTATCTCTTGGCTGAAGCCAAGGTACCTGTATTTGGGTCTGAGCTGACCATTGAGTTGGCCAAACTCTTTGTCAAAGGAAATGATGCGGTTAAGAAATTCAATGATTTCCATGTCATTGATGAGGATACGGAGATTGATTTTGGAGGGACTGTGGTGTCCTTCTTCCGTACAACCCACTCTATCCCAGAAAGTCTGGGTGTTGTCTTGAAGACAGCTGAAGGGAGCATCGTTTATACAGGTGACTTCAAATTTGACCAGACGGCTAGTGAATCCTATGCGACAGACTTCGCTCGTTTGGCAGAAATCGGTCGTGATGGAGTTCTAGCTCTTCTTAGCGATTCAGCAAATGCAGATAGCAATATCCAAGTGGCTAGTGAAAGTGAAGTTGGGGATGAGATCACTCAAACCATTTCTGACTGGGATGGACGTATTATCGTCGCAGCGGTAGCCAGCAACCTCTCTCGTATCCAGCAGGTGTTTGATGCTGCGGATGCAACAGGCCGTCGTGTGGTCTTGACGGGATTTGATATTGAAAATATTGTCCGCACTGCTATTCGTCTTAAGAAATTGTCTCTAGCTAACGAAAGTCTTTTGATTAAGCCAAAAGATATGTCTCGTTTTGAAGACCATGAGTTGATCATCCTTGAGACAGGCCGTATGGGTGAGCCTATCAACGGTCTTCGTAAGATGTCGATTGGTCGCCATCGTTATGTGGAAATCAAGGACGGTGACTTGGTCTATATCGTAACCACTCCGTCTATCGCCAAAGAAGCAGTCATGGCGCGTGTGGAAAACATGATTTACCAAGCTGGTGGGGTTGTCAAACTGATCACCCAAAGCTTGCGTGTGTCAGGACACGGGAATGCGCGTGACTTGCAGTTGATGATTAATCTCTTGCAACCCAAGTATCTCTTCCCAATTCAAGGGGAATACCGTGAGTTGGATGCCCATGCTAAGGCTGCTATGGCAGTAGGGATGTTGCCAGAACGCATTTTCATCCCTAAAAAGGGAACCAGCATGGCTTATGAGAATGGTGACTTTGTCCCAGCTGGCTCGGTTTCGGCAGGGGATGTCTTGATTGACGGGAATGCCATTGGTGATGTTGGTAATGTGGTTCTTCGTGACCGTAAGGTCTTATCAGAGGACGGTATTTTCATCGTAGCAATTACCGTTAATCGTCGTGAGAAGAAAATTGTGGCCAAGGCTCGTGTTCATACACGTGGATTTGTTTATCTCAAGAAGAGTCGTGATATTCTCCGTGAAAGTTCAGAATTGATTAACCAGACGGTAGAAGACTATCTTCAAGGAGATGACTTTGACTGGGCAGACCTCAAAGGGAAGGTTCGTGATAATCTTACCAAGTACCTCTTTGACCAAACCAAGCGTCGTCCAGCTATTTTACCAGTAGTCATGGAAGCGAAATAATTGTTGAAATAAACAGAGAGAAAGTCGAGTTTCGGCTTTTTCTTATAGAAAAATAGAGGAAAAAATTATGGCAGTAATGAAAATCGAGTATTACTCACAAGTTTTGGATATGGAGTGGGGAGTGAATGTCCTCTATCCTGATGCTAATCGAGTGGAAGAACCAGATTGTAAAGATATTCCCGTCTTGTACCTCCTGCACGGGATGTCTGGCAACCATAATAGCTGGCTCAAGCGTACTAATGTAGAACGCTTGCTTCGAGGCACTAATCTCATCGTTGTTATGCCCAATACCAGCAACGGTTGGTATACCGATACCCAGTATGGTTTTGACTATTACACAGCTCTAGCAGAGGAATTGCCACAGGTTCTAAAATGTTTCTTCCCTAATATGACTAGCAAGCGTGAAAAGACCTTTATCGCTGGTCTCTCTATGGGAGGTTACGGCTGTTTCAAACTGGCTCTTGCTACAAATCGTTTTTCTCATGCAGCTAGTTTTTCAGGTGCTCTCAGCTTTCAAGATTTTTCTCCTGAAAGCCAAAATCTGGGGACACCAGCTTACTGGAGAGGTGTTTTTGGAGAGATTAAAAATTGGACAACTAGTCCTTATTCTCTAGAAAGTCTGGCTAAAAAATCGGACAAAAAGACCCAGCTTTGGGCTTGGTGTGGCGAGCAGGATTTCTTGTACGAAGCCAATAATCTAGCAGTGAAAAATCTCAAAAAACTGGGCTTTGATGTGACCTATAGCCATAGTGCTGGAACTCACGAGTGGTACTACTGGGAAAAACAATTGGAACGGTTCTTAGCAACCTTACCAATCGATTTCAAATTAGAAGAGAGATTGTCATAATTTAGCTTTCTTTCAGCTTGTTTTAGTAAAATAGCTTTTATTTGCTAGAAAGGTGGAGGGACATGCGCTGGATTTTTCGTTTGATAGGGGCTTTCTTTTCTTTTGTGTGGCGTTTGTTTTGGCGTCTAGTTTGGATAGTCGTGTTCTTATGTGCTCTTGCTTTCGGTCTTCTCTGGTATCTGAACGGGGATTTTCAAGGAGCGCTAAAGCAAGCAGAACGGTCAGTAAAGATTGGTCAACAAAGTATCGACCAATGGGAAAAAACAGGGCAACTGCCTAAGTTGAATCAGACAGATAGCCACCAACACTCTGAAGGAAGGTGGCCGCAGGCTTCTGCTCGTATTTACCTAGATCCCCAGATGGATTCACGCTTTCAAGAGGCTTATGTAGAAGCAATCCAGAATTGGAATCAAACTGGTGCTTTTAAGTTTGAACTGGTGACTGAGGCCAGCACGGCGGATATCTTGGCTACTGAGATGAATGACGGAGGTACTCCTGTGGCAGGAGAGGCAGAAAGTCAGACCAATCTCTTAACAGGGCAATTTTTATCCGTAACGGTGCGGTTGAATCACTATTATCTGTCCAATCCTAACTATGGCTATTCATATGAGCGCATTGTCCATACGGCAGAACATGAGTTGGGGCATGCGATTGGCTTGGACCATACAGATGAAAAGTCTGTCATGCAACCAGCAGGTTCCTTTTATGGTATCCAGAAAGAGGATGTTGAAAGACTTCGAAAATTATATGAGACCAATGAGTAGGGGACTAACTTTCCCTACTTTTTTGCTATAATGGAACTATGAATAACTTGATTAAATCAAAATTAGAGCTCTTGCCGACCAGCCCTGGTTGTTACATTCACAAGGATAAAAACGGCACCATTATCTATGTAGGAAAGGCTAAAAATCTGCGTAACCGCGTGAGGTCTTATTTCCGTGGAAGTCATGATACCAAAACAGAGGCCTTGGTGTCTGAAATTGTAGATTTTGAATTTATCGTTACTGAGTCTAATATTGAGGCACTTCTCCTAGAAATCAACCTGATTAAGGAAAACAAGCCCAAGTACAATATCATGCTCAAGGATGATAAGTCCTATCCTTTTATCAAAATTACCAATGAACGCTATCCTCGTTTAATTATTACCCGACAGGTCAAGAAGGACGGAGGTCTTTATTTTGGACCTTATCCAGATGTGGGAGCAGCCAATGAAATCAAGCGGCTGCTGGATCGGATTTTCCCTTTTAGAAAGTGTACAAATCCGCCCTCTAAGGTTTGCTTTTATTACCATATCGGCCAATGTATGGCCCACACCATCTGTAAGAAAGATGAGGACTATTTCAAGTCTATGGCTCAGGAGGTTTCTGATTTCCTAAAAGGGCAGGATGACAAAATCATCGATGACCTCAAGAAAAAGATGGAAACTGCAGTCCAGACTATGGAATTTGAACGTGCGGCGGAATACCGTGACCTAATTCAGGCCATTGGAACGCTTCGAACCAAGCAACGGGTCATGGCTAAGGATCTCCAAAATCGAGATGTTTTTGGCTACTATGTGGATAAGGGCTGGATGTGTGTGCAGGTTTTCTTTGTTCGTCAGGGCAAGCTTATTGAGCGCGATGTCAATCTTTTCCCTTATTATAATGATCCGGATGAGGACTTTCTAACCTATGTAGGACAATTTTATCAAGAAAAATCCCACCTGGTTCCCAATGAGGTACTGATTCCCCAGGATATCGATGAAGAAGCCGTCAAGGCCTTGGTGGATACCAAGATTCTCAAACCCCAGCGTGGAGAGAAAAAGCAGCTGGTCAATCTGGCTATAAAGAATGCTCGAGTCAGTCTAGAGCAGAAATTCAATCTGCTAGAAAAATCTGTCGAAAAGACCCAAGGAGCTATTGAAAATCTGGGACGTTTGCTTCAAATCCCAACTCCAGTTCGCATTGAGTCCTTCGATAACTCCAATATCATGGGTACCAGCCCTGTTTCGGCTATGGTAGTCTTTGTCAATGGCAAACCAAGTAAGAAGGATTACCGTAAGTATAAAATCAAAACCGTAGTCGGGCCAGACGACTATGCCAGTATGAGAGAAGTCATTCGCAGGCGCTATGGTCGAGTACAGCGTGACGGTTTGACTCCTCCAGATTTGATTGTGATTGATGGGGGACAAGGTCAAGTCAATATCGCCAAGCAAGTCATCCAAGAGGAACTGGGCTTGGATATCCCAATTGCAGGTCTGCAAAAGAATGATAAGCACAAAACCCATGAATTGCTCTTTGGAGATCCGCTTGAGGTGGTGGAGTTGTCTCGCAATTCTCAGGAATTTTTCCTTTTGCAACGCATTCAAGATGAGGTCCACCGCTTTGCCATTACTTTCCACCGCCAACTGCGCTCCAAAAATTCCTTTTCATCACAACTGGATGGAATTGAAGGGCTAGGACCTAAACGCAAGCAGAATCTCATGAAGCATTTCAAGTCTCTGGCCAAAATCAAGGAAGCCAGTGTGGATGAGATTGTCGAAGTTGGAGTGCCTAGAGCAGTAGCAGAGACTGTGCAAAGAAAATTGAACCCGCAGGAAGAAGTGGAATTAGCTCAAGTGGCGGAAGAAAGAGTAGATTACCAAACGGAAGGAAACCACAATGAAACATAAAATCGCAATTTTATCAGATATTCATGGAAATGCGACGGCTTTAGAAGCAGTGATTGCAGATGCTAAAACTCAAGGAGCCAGTGAATATTGGCTTATGGGAGATATTTTTCTTCCTGGTCCAGGTGCAAATGATTTGGTAGCCCTGCTAAAGGACCTTCCTATCACAGCCAGTGTTCGAGGCAATTGGGATGATTGTGTCCTTGAGGCCTTGGATGGTGAATATGGTTTGGAACATCCACAAGAAATCCAGTCAATGCGAATGACCCAGTTTTTGATGGAGCGAATGGATCCTGCAACGATTGTCTGGTTACGAAGCTTGCCTTTGCTGGAAAAGAAAGAGGTTGCTGGGTTGCGCTTTTCTATCTCTCATAATTTACCTGACAAAAATTATGGGGGTGACTTGTTGGTTGGGAATGATACAGAAAAATTTGACCAACTGCTAGATGAGGAAACGGACGTGGCAGTCTATGGTCATGTCCACAAGCAGTTGCTTCGTTACGGCAGTCAAGGGCAACAAATCATCAATCCAGGGTCGATTGGCATGCCCTATTTTAATTGGGAGGCGTTAAAAAATCACCGTGCCCAGTATGCCGTGATAGAAGTTGAAGATGGGGAATTGGTAAATATCCTATTTCGTAAAGTCGCTTATGATTATGAAGCGGAGTTAGAATTGGCCAAGTCCAAGGGGCTTCCCTTTATCGAAATGTATGAAGAACTACGTCGTGAAGATAACTATCAGGGGCACAATCTGGAATTATTAGCAAGCTTAATAGAAAAGCATGGGTATGTAGAAGATGTGAAGAATTTTTTTGATTTTTTGTAAGAGTTTCCTAAAATAACCAATGCAAACTAAAAAAGCGATTGGCTGGTCCAATCGCTTTTAGTATATCTTACTGTAACTGAGATTGATCTGGAAGATAAGCCCCACCTAGATAAGTATTGCTAAGTTTTTCAAGTGTTCCGTCTTGATAGAGTTCTTTGAGCGCTTTATCAAATTTCTCTTTAAACTCCTTTTGGTCGCTTGAGAAAACGATATAGTTGTTGGGGCTATCGGCAGAAGGTAAGTCAACGACTGAGAGATCTAAGCCACGGTCCTTGATAATCTTTTGGACGGATACCTTGTCAAAGACTAGGAAATCAAACTCTCCGTTAGAGAGGTCTATGATTCGTTTACCGATATCCTCTCCAGAAAAATCGATAGTAGCGGGATTGTCAGTGTGTTTTTGATTCCAGTTATTGATGAATTGAGCGTTTGAAGTTCCAGTATCCTCCTGTGTTGTTTTGCCAGCGATTTGGTCAAGTGAAGTCAGAGGATTTTTCTTGTTGCTGACAAGGACGAGGGGGTTGTTCGAAATTGGAAGTGAGTAAAGGTATTTTTCAGCACGCTCTTTTGTGTAACTCAAGTTATTGGCTGCAGCCTGATAGTGACCAGAATCAAGTCCTGGGAAGATACTCTCCCAGGCAGTTCTTTGGAATTGAATCTCGTAGTCGCTGAGTTTTTCATCCACTGCTTTTAGAACTTCGATATCGAAGCCTGTCAGATTGCCCTTGTCTTCGTAGTCAAATGGCGGCACATCACCAGCTGTAGCAACGACGATTGTCTTTTGAGAGCTGGTTTCTTTAGGTGTAGCTTGATTTCCACAGGCAACCAAAAATGGTAGGATGGCTAGTAATAGGCTAAATTTTTTCATAATGTCTCCATTCAAATGTAAAGTACATGCTAGTTTATCAGAAACTTTCTTGATGAACCAATATATATTTTTTATGGTTGTGATAAAAAAACTTAATCATGGAAAAATATCTGCAAGCTCTTTCAAATTATGGTAGAATGGAAGCAGTAGAATTAGAAAAGGAAATCGATTATGAAATTTCTTGAATTAAATAAAAAACGTCATGCTACTAAGCATTTCACTGATAAGCCAGTTGATCCAAAAGATGTGCGTACGGCTATCGAAATTGCAACCTTGGCACCAAGTGCCCACAACAGCCAGCCTTGGAAATTTGTAGTGGTGCGTGAGAAAAATGCCGAACTAGCAAAATTGGCTTACGGTTCAAACTTTGAACAGGTATCATCAGCGCCTGTAACTATTGTCTTGTTTACAGACACAGATTTGGCTAAACGTGCTCGTAAGATTGCCCGAGTTGGTGGTGCTAACAATTTCTCAGAAGAACAACTTCAATACTTTGTGAAAAATTTGCCTGCCGAGTTTGCGCGTTACAGTGAACAACAAGTCAGCGACTACCTAGCCCTCAATGCAGGTTTGGTTGCTATGAACTTGGTTCTGGCTCTTACAGACCAAGGAATCGGATCAAATCTTATTCTTGGTTTTGACAAATCAAAAGTCAATGAAGTTTTGGATATCGAAGACCGCTTCCGCCCAGAACTCTTGATTACAGTGGGATACACAGACGAAAAATTGGAACCAAGTTACCGCTTGCCAGTAGATGAAATCATCGAGAAAAGATAGAAAGAAGAAAAAAATGACAACAATTGATTTTACAGCAGAAGTAGAAAAACGCAAAGAAGACCTCTTGGCTGACTTGTTTAGCCTTTTGGAAATCAACTCAGAACGTGACGATAGCAAGGTTGATGCCCAGCATCCATTTGGACCTGGGCCGGTAAAAGCCTTGGAAAAATTCCTTGAAATCGCAGACCGCGATGGCTACCCAACTAAAAATGTTGACAACTATGCAGGACATTTTGAGTTTGGTGAAGGAGAAGAAGTTCTCGGTATCTTTGCCCACATGGACGTGGTTCCAGCTGGTAGCGGTTGGGACACAGACCCTTACACACCAACTATCAAAGACGGTCGCCTTTATGCGCGTGGGGCTTCAGATGACAAGGGACCTACAACAGCTTGTTACTATGGTTTGAAAATCATCAAAGAATTGGGACTTCCAACTTCTAAGAAAGTTCGTTTCATCGTTGGAACAGATGAAGAATCAGGTTGGGCAGACATGGACTACTATTTCGAGCACGTAGGACTTGCAAAACCAGACTTTGGTTTCTCTCCAGACGCTGAATTCCCTATCATCAATGGTGAAAAAGGAAATATCACGGAATACCTCCACTTTGCAGGAGAAAACAATGGTGCCGCTCGTCTTCATAGCTTCACAGGTGGACTGCGTGAAAATATGGTACCAGAATCAGCAACAGCAGTCGTTTCAGGTGATTTGGCTGACTTGCAAGCTAAACTAGATGCCTTTGTTGCAGAACACAAACTTAGAGGAGAACTCCAAGAAGAAGCTGGCCAATACAAGGTGACGATCATTGGTAAATCAGCCCACGGTGCTATGCCTGCTTCAGGTGTCAATGGTGCGACTTACCTAGCCCTCTTACTTAGCCAGTTTGACTTTGCTGGTCCAGCCAAAGACTACCTTGACATCGCTGGTAAAATTCTCTTGAACGACCATGAGGGTGAAAATCTCAAGATTGCTCATGTGGATGAAAAGATGGGTGCTCTTTCTATGAATGCCGGTGTCTTCCGCTTTGACGAAACAGGCGCTGACAATACCATTGCCCTTAACATCCGCTATCCAAAAGGAACAAGTCCAGAACAAATCAAGTCAATCCTTGAAAACTTGCCAGTTGCTTCTGTTAGCCTTTCTGAACACGGTCACACGCCTCACTATGTGCCAATGGAAGATCCACTTGTGCAAACCTTGTTGAATGTCTATGAAAAACAAACTGGTCTTAAAGGTCACGAGCAAGTCATCGGTGGTGGAACCTTTGGTCGCTTGCTAGAACGAGGTGTTGCCTATGGTGCTATGTTCCCAGACTCAATTGACACCATGCACCAAGCCAATGAATTTATCGCCTTGGACGATCTCTTCCGAGCTGCAGCAATCTATGCCGAAGCTATTTATGAATTGATCAAATAAAACGATAGAAGTCTGAGATTGTATGCTTAGACTTCTTTTTGGAGGGAAAGTAGATGTCTCAAATCGAAAGAATCAAGCAAGCCATTATGGCGGATCCGCAGAATGCTACCTATACAAAGCGTGGCATCGAGCCTCTCTTTGCAGCGCCAAAGACTGCTCGCATCAATATCATCGGTCAAGCGCCTGGTCTTAAAACCCAAGAAGCAGGCCTTTACTGGAAAGATAAGAGTGGTGACCGCTTGCGCGACTGGCTAGGTGTGGATGAAGATACCTTTTACAATTCAGGATATTTTGCTGTTCTGCCTATGGATTTCTACTTTCCAGGGCATGGCAAGTCAGGTGATTTACCACCGAGAACTGGCTTTGCTGAAAAATGGCATCCGCAGCTCTTGCAAGAATTACCAGATATTCAATTGACCCTTTTGATTGGTCAATATGCCCAGGCCTACTATTTAAAGGAGAAAATCAGTGGCAAGGTGACAGAACGGGTAAAACATTACCAGAACTACTTGCCAACCTATTTTCCATTAGTTCACCCCTCGCCTAGAAATCAAATCTGGATGGCCAAAAATCCTTGGTTTGAGGCAGAAGTGGTGCCAGATTTGAAAAAAAGAATTAAAACTATTTTATAGTCAATGAAAATCAAAGAGCAAACTAGGAAGCTAGCCGCAGGCTGTACTTGAGTACGGTAAGGC
>NZ_JVJI01000100.1:0-205 GCF_001072665.1 Streptococcus pseudopneumoniae
GCCGTCTTTACCTTGATTTGCTTCTGGGTTAACTTTGCCGTTTAAGACGTCTTTACCGTCGCGGCCATCACGTCCGTCACGACCTGCTGCACCATCTCGTCCGTCGCGTCCTGGTAAACCTTGGGCTCCGTCTTGACCATCGCGACCTTGAAGACCTTGTTCACCTTTGTCCCCTTTAGGTCCCTTGATGTTGCCTTCTTTGTCC
>NZ_JVJI01000101.1:0-8195 GCF_001072665.1 Streptococcus pseudopneumoniae
AATGGCCGTGCGATTGAGGGGACAAGAGTTCTAACGGGTGATGTTATCGGTGAAACACCAGATAATACAGGTTTGAAAGTTTCTTATCAAAAGTATAAGAACAAGAAAGAAAAATTGGTGTATGTCAATCCTCAATTTTATTTCCCAAAAGTCATTCAACTTCAGACTACTATTTTACCAGCAATTAGTCAGTTTGGTGGGGATGAGTTTGAATGAGCAAAACATATTTATGAGTTTTTGAAATCTCAAGGGCCAAGCGGTGGTAGACACCAGAATAAACCGACTGACTAGGTGGCTTACAGGTTCTGTAAGTCGTCTTTTTTACTTTAATAGTAATGTTTTACATTTTAAGGAGAACGCAGTTTTGGCTCGTTCTCTTTTTTTGTTGTGATACTTCTTTCAAGGAATATTTGATAGGATTGGAGTGAAAAAAGATTAACTAGGAAAGAAGGAAGTATATGGAAGCCATTTATCAACGTGATTCGGATCAAGATGGATTAACTGATGCTCAAGAATTGGCGCTAGGAACCAATCCTCTTAGCGCAGATTCTGATGGTGATGGTCGTTCAGATTTATTGGAAATAGAAGAAGGAACCAATCCCTTAGAAAAGGATTTACAAGACATAGACCAAACAAGTCTAACGGAACCGTCATCAGTATTTATGGAAATGAAACAAAAGATTTCAGATATGATGGAGAGTCACTACAAGGAATTTATACAGGCTCTGATTAGTATTGAAACAGGGATTGAAAACCAACAAGACCTAGAAGACTTATATACTTACTACATGAGAACAGATGCCGTTTCTCTTTTGTCTAGTGATTTAGAAACCAGTCCTCAAGAGGTTGAAATGGAGATAGAGTTGTAGGGGAATCATGTGATTCTCCTATTTTCGTATAGATGAAAGGAGCGAGTATGGAAGTAATGGAAGTAATGCAATTATTGGCTATGTTTCGTGGAACAATTCCCAAAGATAGAGAGAAAATGGACTTATTCCTTCGTTATCAAGCGCAACATTTTGATGAGAAATGGCAGGACTTGGTAGAGAGTTTTTTGACTGAAGAGGGCAAGATAGAAGAGATGCCTCGTGTCTATTCTTTTGATCAAGATATTGTTTCTTTCCTAGAGGCTAGTTCTGAAAATAATGACCAAGATTTAGAAAGTTACACAAGAACTTTTGGACAAGCGGGTCTAGATAAATTATCTCAATTAAGTAGTTGGGAGAAATACTTGGTGCTAGAAGTCGCAATCTATAACCTTTCCACTCGATTTTACATCCAATCTGAAAAAGAGAAGCTAACACCATTAAGTGAGCTTGTATTTCATCAGAATCAGAATGTCAATTTAGTCAATGTCTATCGGGTTGCGAATAACCTATCTGACCGCATTAGTAGAGATATAGAGGAATTTCTTCTAATGGTTGACTCAAAAGAGCTTAAAAAAGAAGTTCTTGAGATTCGTTTTGAAGAAAAAGAGGGAGAAGTTCTAGCCTATTTGGGTTCAGAGTTGATGGCTGCTTTAGATACAGTTACAAATCTTGTCCATCATGAAGACAACTACCAACAACTACCACTGACACAAAAGCTGAAGATTATTACTCATTTTGATGATGTAAAGGCTATAAGCGAAAAATCTAAGCAAGTAACGGAAGCGGTCTTACCTTTAGATAATATTGACCAGGTAGAAGAAAATGTGGAAGTTCATTCCCTATCTAAAGTAGATAAAATTGTAGAAGAAGCTTTGAGGGAATATCCAATCGGTTCACAAGTAAGTTATAAAGGTCAAGTATTTCAGTTGGTTTCGATTGAAAATGCCCAGTTAAATGACTTAGTTCGCCTAGAGTTATTCAATGATTCCAACCAGTTATTTGAAGAAAATCCTATCTTATACCTGAACAGTTTGGAAGAGATTGAACAAGTATTGTCTCTTGTAGAACTTGAAAAAGAAGATTCAGAGATTGAGATTGAATCACCAAGTGAAAGCCAGGAAATAGATTTGTTTTCCTATCTGGAAGATGATAATGAAAAGGAAAAGGATAAAGAAACAGAGTCAACACTACTTATTTCAAGTATAGAAGAGTTGGATATCCCTGTTCAAGATTTTGTTTTTCCAGATGATTTAGAGGACTTTTACCCTAAGACAAATCGAGAAAAAATTGAAACAAATATCGCCGCAATTGATCTTGTTAAAAGATTAGAAAAAGAGGGACGACAAGCGAATCCAGAAGAACAAGAGCTACTAGCCAAGTATGTCGGATGGGGTGGCCTTGCCAATGAATTTTTTGATGAACTCAATCCAAAGTATGAAACAGAACGTTTAACTCTCAAGAGCTTAGTAAGCAAATCAGAATACTCGACCATGAAACAAAGTTCTCTCACAGCCTATTATACAGACCCAATGATTATTCGCCAGATTTGGCAAAAATTACTGGCTGATGGTTTTGAAGGAGGAAGGATTTTAGATCCTTCTATGGGGACTGGGAACTTCTTTGCGGCGATGCCTAGAAGTATACGAGAGAGGTCAGAACTCTATGGAGTTGAATTAGACAGCGTGACAGGCGCAATCGCAAAACAACTCCACCCCAATACCCATATTGAAGTGCGAGGATTTGAAGAAGTTCCCTATCAAAATAATAGTTTTGATTTAGTCTTAACGAATGTTCCTTTTGGAAATTTTCGCATTGCCGATAAAAACTACGATAAACCTTATATGATTCATGATTACTTTGTCAAACACTCACTTGATTTAGTAAGAGACGGAGGACAAGTGTCGATTATCTCATCTATTGGGACAATGGATAAGCGGACAGATAATGTCTTACAAGAGATTAAAACCAACACTCATTTTTTAGGGGGTGTTCGTTTGCCGGATACGGCTTTTAAAACGATTGCAGGTACTCGAGTGACCACAGATCTCCTCTTCTTTCAAAAGGATCAAGCAAAGAATCTTAATGAAGAGGAACTTGTTTTTAGTGGTTCTATTCCCTTTGAGGAGGATAAGCGTGTCTGGATCAATCCTTATTTTGATGGGAAATACAATACACAAGTTTTGGGTGAATATGAGGTTCGTAATTTTAATGGAGGAACCCTCAATGTTAAGGGGGAATCAGAAACATTCACTACTGACATTATGGAAGCATTAGAGAATGTGGAGGCACCTAAACCAATTGACAATTCTTTGAAAGAACCTGTTTTTATCCAAGAAAAAGTGGATCATTCTATCCCAAGTCGTATTCGTGAGAACTTAGCGCTCTATTCTTTTGGATATGAGGGAAATCAAATTTATTACCGAGATACGCATGGCATTCGGAAAAGTTCAAAAGTGGACGAAATTAGTTATTATGTAGACGAGAAGGGAGATTTTAGAGCCTGGGACAGTTCTTTGTCTGTACATAAAATAGATCGATTCGTGCAACTTCATTTGACAGATGAGGAAGCACTAGATGTATACAAGTCAGAAGAAGCGAGTAAAAGAGGGAAATATAAGGGCTTGTTCAAAAAAACGGTCTTTTATGAAAGTCCCTTATCGGATAAGGACATTAGTCGCATTAAGGGAATGGTTGATTTAAGAGAGACCTATCAATCCTTAATTGAAATTCAACGCCATCAAGATTATAGTAGAACAGATTTTCAGGTATTACTTAGTAAACTCAATCGTAACTATGACCGTTTTGTAAGTCAATTTGGATACTTGAATGCCTCAGTCAATCGGAACTTATTTGATAGTGACGATAAGTATTCTTTACTAGCAAGTTTAGAAGATGAATACATCGATTCTAAAGACCAGAAAGTAAAATATAAAAAATCTTTAGCCTTTGAGAAAGCATTGGTTAGGCCGGAGAAAGTGATTACAAGAGTATCAACAGCTTTAGATGCCTTAAACTCCAGTTTATCGGATGGTAGAGGGGTTGATTTAGACTATATGGTATCAATTTATCCCGAACATAGCCAAGCTGCTATTTTAGATGAGTTAGGTGACCAGATTTTAATGGATCCAGAAAGCTATTTAAGAGGGGAAAGAAAATATCTTTCTAAGAACCAGTTTTTGTCAGGAGATATTCTCAACAAGATAGAAGTAGTTCAACTATTAGTGGAGGAAAACAATCAAGAATGTGACTGGACTCATGCTTTAGATTTGTTAGAATCTGTTCGTCCTCCACGGATTCATCTGGCAGATATTGAGTTTAAAATAGGGTCACGTTGGATTCCTCAATCCGTTTATGGTAAATTTGCCTTTGAATGTTTTACCAATCGTGAATTTGAATTGTCTTCGCCAGATGTTGAACAAGTCATTGAAGTGAATCCTGTCGATGGCCAAGTTCATTTAAGGACATCATTTGCTTATCGGTATCCAAGCGCCAAAGATAGTAGTCTTGGAGTTAGTGGGTCACGTTATGATACAGGAAGAAAGATTTTTGAGAATTTACTTAATTCGAACCAACCGACGATTACCATGACTGTTACGGAAGGAGAAAAGAAAAAGACCATCACAGATTTGGAAAAAACCTCTGTTCTAAGAGCAAAAGAGCAGCATTTACAAGAGCTCTTTCAAGAATTTGTCTCACGGTATCCTGAAGTCCAACAAGTCATTGAGGAAAGCTATAATCGTCTTTATAATCGAACGGTTAGTCGAGAGTATGACGGTAGCCATCTAGTCATTGATGGCTTGGCTCAAAACATTAGTCTTCGTCCTCACCAAGAGAATGCCATTCAAAGAATCGTAGAAGAAAAAAGAGCCTTATTAGCTCATGAGGTAGGTTCAGGAAAGACCTTGACCATGCTTGGTGCTGGTTTTAAATTAAAGGAGTTGGGAATGGTTCATAAGCCCTTGTATGTAGTGCCCTCTAGTTTGTCTGCTCAATTTGGCCAAGAAATCATGAAATTTTTCCCTACTAAAAAAGTCTTTGTGACTACTAAGAAAGATTTTGTGAAGGCGAGAAGAAAACAATTTGTGTCACGGATTATTACAGGAGATTACGATGCCATTGTCATTGGGGATTCTCAATTTGAAAAAATCCCTGTCAGTAAGGAAAGACAGATGAATTATATAGAGGATAAACTCAATGAACTACGAGAGATTAAAACGCATTCTGAAAATAAGTATACCGTTAAAGAAGCAGAGCAATCAATAAGTGGTCTAGAGAAACAATTGGAAGAACTCCAACGCTTTAATCGTGATAGTTTTATTGATTTTGAGAACTTAGGAATTGATTTTCTCTTTGTGGATGAAGCACATCACTTTAAAAATATTCGTCCGATTACGGGACTTGGAAATGTAGCAGGGATTACCAATACAACCTCTAAGAAGAACGTGGATATGGAAATGAAGGTTCGACAGATTCAGGAAGAACATGATTTTAAAAATATTGTTTTTGCGACAGGAACACCCGTTTCCAATTCTATCAGTGAGTTGTATACTATGATGAACTATATTCAACCAGATATCTTAAAACGCTATCAAGTTGATTATTTTGACTCTTGGGTAGGTGCTTTTGGAGAAATTCAAAACTCTATGGAATTAGCTCCTACAGGGGATAAGTACCAACCTAAGAAACGATTTAAAAAGTTTGTCAATCTACCTGAGTTGATGAAAATCTATAAAGAAACAGCCGACATTCAAACACAAGATATGTTGGATTTACCTGTTCCAGAAGCTCATATTATCCCTATTGAGAGTGAGTTAACTGAAAACCAGAAACTCTATTTAGAAGAATTGGTTATGCGTTCAGATATGGTCAAATGTGGAACAGTTGATCCGAGCCAGGATAACATGTTAAAGATAACAGGTGAGGCACGGAAACTAGCTATTGATATGCGTTTATTGGACTCTAGCTATAGTCTAGCAGACAATCATAAACTGCTTCAGGTAGTTGATAATGTTGAGAGAATTTATCGTGAGGGAATGGAAAATAAGGCTACTCAGATGATTTTTTCAGATATTGGAACACCTAAGAAAAAAGATAATGGCTTTGATGTTTATTCTGAGATTAAGGTATTATTAGTTGATAGAGGAATCCCTAGTAAGGAAATTGCCTTTGTACATGATGCCAATAGTGATGAAAAGAA
This sequence comes from Streptococcus pseudopneumoniae, assembly GCF_001072665.1. GTDB lineage: Bacteria > Bacillota > Bacilli > Lactobacillales > Streptococcaceae > Streptococcus > Streptococcus pseudopneumoniae_S. The sequence goes on from NZ_JVJI01000101.1 coordinate 6,067, forward strand.
GAATAGTTTGTCTCGAAAGGTCAATGCAGGAGAGGTGCGGATTCTCCTTGCCTCAACTGAAAAAGGAGGAACAGGTTTAAATGTTCAGAGCAAGATGAAAGCAGTTCATCACCTGGATGTCCCTTGGAGACCAAGTGACATTCAGCAACGCAATGGACGGATTATCCGACAAGGAAATGAAAACAAGGAAGTGGATATTTACCACTATATTAGCAAAGGTTCGTTTGATAATTATCTATGGGCAACTCAGGAGAACAAACTCCGTTATATTAAGCAGATTATGACTTCTAAGGAGCCGATTCGTGCTGCAGAAGACATTGATGAACAGACCATGACAGCTTCTGATTTTAAGGCACTAGCAACAGGTAATCCTTATCTCAAATATAAGATGGAACTAGAGAATGATCTAACTCTATTAGAAAATCAAAGACGCGCCTTTCAACGCAGCAAGGATCACTATAGTCATACAATCTCTTACTGTGAAGAAAATATACCTATTCTTGAGAAACGATTAAGCAAGTATGAAGGCGACATTCAACAGTCTGAAATGTCGAAAGACCAGGCATTTTCTATGACGGTAGGTAAGCAAGCTTTTGAGCAACGAGCTGAAGCAGGGGAATCCCTACACCGTCTTATCCGTCATAATCAAGCTGACAGCAAAGAATTCCGAACCCTAGCCAGTTATCGAGGATTTGACATTAAAATGCTTAGTCTTCCAACAAATCAACCTCTTCCTGAAACCTTTTCTGTTAAGATTGTAGGAGAAAATCAGTATTCTGTCAGTTTAGATTTGTATTCTCCTTTGGGGACAATTCAAAGGCTTCAGCATACGATTGATCACATTAAAGAGGACAAAGTGAAAACTCAGAATTTATTGGATGAATTACAGGATAAATTGACTACTGCTAAAGTTGAAATTGAGAAAAATTTTCCAAAGGAAGAGGATTATCAAACAAAAAAGGCCGAATACGATGTACTCGCGCCATTGATTGAAACAGAAACGGATTTAGATATTATTGATCAGGCCTTAAGACAATTCCACGAAAAAGGAAAAGAAAAGCAAGAACAACTTTCTTTTGAATTGGATTAAAAAATAGATACAAATAGCGGACAAGAAAAGAAAAGCGCGGTAAAATAAAGATAGAAAGAAACGAGGTAACGATTATGATGGAAGATACCTATTATCAATTAGAAGAGGCTTTGGTACAGGGATTTCAAACACCTGAAGAATACCAAGCCTACAAGGAGTTAAAGGAACATTATGAGGAAGTGACAGGGGATTACAGCTTTTCCAAACGAGAACTTACTAGCCAATTGGAAATCGCTCTTCAGAATCATCGAGGTGTGGACTTTGAAGAATATGAAAAAGAGGACTATCTGGAATTGGTTCAAAAACTAGAAGAGTTTGATTCCTCTCTTGCCACCCATTATCGTCAATTGATTGACTAGAAAGGAGAAAGTCATGAATGATTTACTCCTTATCCCAGTAATTTTTTTAGCAGTAGGAGGAATTCTCATTCTTTTATGGAGACTCTTTCTTATTGCCAGTGGACTTTTCTTGATTGGTTTTGTCAGTTTCCTTATTTTCGTGGAGGTCTATGGAATTTATTTGTTCTTTACTGAACCTAGTTTATATTTTGATGATATCAGACAACATGGTTTAACTAGTTTTACGGCTGTGTACTTTTTCATCAATCTGATGTTGGTTCTAGGATTTAGTTGGCGCTTCATTAACTCCATAAATAAGCATAAAATGTGAACTTTTTAGATAGTTAAAAGACTTTATTCAAAGGTAGGTTTGAATAGAGTTTTTTGTTGATGTGCTTATAATCCAGTCTCAATACTCTGTATTAGAAACAAAAAGAGATGAATTAAAATTAAAGTGTACAGAATGCTTTAGAGTTTCTATTTTTCTTATAATATATAGTAATTTCGGTACAAATTAACTTGTATATTCTATCTGGTTTAGTGTGATATATTCATTGTTAAATAAAAATATGAGTTCTCCTCTTATTTTAAAAAATAATTATTTTATAATTTTTTTTTATATTTAGTGTAAACTATTCATTGCGTCCAATGTATCTATAATTTTTTCAAATTGTTTTCGTTTAATCTGAATACGATTGCCA
>NZ_JVJI01000102.1:0-219 GCF_001072665.1 Streptococcus pseudopneumoniae
ACCTGATGAATGACTACTCAACTAATCTCCTACTGTACAAGGATGGTTACTATCAAATTGATTAAAGCAATCATGCAAAGTTACCAGGTCAGGTGTTTACAACCCTTCATAGTGATTTGAAGAGCTCACGGGACGATTTGAAGAGTGAGATTGAGGTCTTGAACACGACCAAGGACAAGATTTCAGACTTGGTGAGCTATTCAGGAAGCAGTCATACCA
>NZ_JVJI01000103.1:0-282 GCF_001072665.1 Streptococcus pseudopneumoniae
ATATCCTATACTCCTTTTGGAAAGTATGAAACTCTTCCCAAAGGCTATAGTGATATAACCATTAACTTTAATTTTGGTTCAGGTATTAAAGGGATGTCGATTCGTTTTGAAAGAAAGACTGATTCGAATATTACCCTATGGTATTCAGCACACTATAATCTGCAAAAGAAAGTGCTCAAAAAGAAACTTGCGATTTTTGAAGAGCCAAGGAAACCAGGCCAATTTATTGATGATGAAGAAAAAGTAAGAGAATATTTAAGAAAAAATAATATTTCCAAAGAA
>NZ_JVJI01000104.1:0-775 GCF_001072665.1 Streptococcus pseudopneumoniae
CTCAGCTGGGAGAGCATCTGCCTTACAAGCAGAGGGTCAGCGGTTCGATCCCGTTAACTCCCAAAGGTCCCGTAGTGTAGCGGTTATCACGTCGCCCTGTCACGGCGAAGATCGCGGGTTCGATTCCCGTCGGGACCGTTTAAGATAACGTAAGTTATTTTAGACTCGTTAGCTCAGTTGGTAGAGCAATTGACTTTTAATCAATGGGTCACTGGTTCGAGCCCAGTACGGGTCATATATGCGGGTTTGGCGGAATTGGCAGACGCACCAGATTTAGGATCTGGCGCTTAACGGCGTGGGGGTTCAAGTCCCTTAACCCGCATTAAGATATAATAAATGAGCCGGCTTAGCTCAGTTGGTAGAGCATCTGATTTGTAATCAGAGGGTCGCGTGTTCAAGTCATGTAGCCGGCATTTTTAGATAGAAGAAAACAGTGCGAACGTAGTTCAGTGGTAGAACACCACCTTGCCAAGGTGGGGGTCGCGGGTTCGAATCCCGTCGTTCGCTTAGAGAGGCCGGGGTGGCGGAACTGGCAGACGCACAGGACTTAAAATCCTGCGATTGGTAACGATCGTACCGGTTCGATTCCGGTCCTCGGCATAAACTAATGAGCACCCTTAGCTCAACTGGATAGAGTACCTGACTACGAATCAGGCGGTTAGAGGTTCGACTCCTCTAGGGTGCATTTTTCTATTTAACTCGGGAAGTAGCTCAGCTTGGTAGAGTACTTGGTTTGGGACCAAGGTGTCGCAGGTTCGAATCCTGTCTTCCCGAT
>NZ_JVJI01000105.1:0-974 GCF_001072665.1 Streptococcus pseudopneumoniae
TCGAATTAGTCTTTCTTTCAAAAAGAATCAACACCCCCTTTATACCTTTTCCAAAATTAAGGTTAATGGTTATATCACTATAGCCTTTGGGTAGAGTTTCATACTTTCCAAAAGGAGTATAGGATATATTGGGATCATCACTTGGCCAACCTGATCTGATTTTAAACCCATCTATATTTCTTAAAATATTATTTGACCGATAGGTTTTTTCCGTCTCCTGATAAATCTCATCAAAAATGTTTTTAGGTTGATGGATAAAAAAGTAGAAACAGGATAATACAATTAGTGCGAACAACGCTATTAAAGCTAATATTTTTTTCATCATCATTCTCCTAATCTGCTAATGCTTCCAAACGATTTAAAAATGTCGATACTTCTGGATATTTTCTTTCAATATATGCCTTAAGAGCATCCTCCCCATCTAGCTTAATATCCGTTGGTCGCAAACTATCATAAATAGTATCTCTGACTGTATCCCAATCCTTATTTTTTAGGAATTCTCTTTCTCTCTGAGAGGAGTCTTTTTGAAGGTCATCATAATAGGAAGATATGGCTTGGTCATAGGATTGCCCCTCTTGCATACGACCGATAAGGTTGACCGAATCTAGGTCTGCCTTGTAGTCATCTTCTCCGATACTTGGCTTCATATCATTAGCATTGAAGGTCGTGTCTCCCTCCCAGCCTGAAAGATCCTTGACACGCTCTCTACCGCCATAGATGTCGGATAACTGAACTTGATTAGGATTAAGATGAGTCGCCATAGTGATGGACTGGTGGGTAAAGTCTGCATGACCTATCACCAATTCTCCCACTGGGTTTCAATCTTAACATCGCCATAATTACTTGGCGAGTACTTGCTGTCATAAATCGAGCACCAATCTTTCAAGACTTTCTGGTTAACGATTTCGTCATAGTCTTTCTCTAATTCTTCTTTAGAAATATTATATTTTCTGAGATATTCTCTTATTTTTTCT
>NZ_JVJI01000011.1:0-29479 GCF_001072665.1 Streptococcus pseudopneumoniae
TACTCAAGTACAGCCTGCGGCTAGTTTCCTAGTTTGCTCTTTGATTTTCATTGAGTATTATTTTTACTATCTGAGCTTACTAGTACCGGATTCTTTTCGTTTTTACGGTCGTAGGAGGCGGCCTGCTACGGATTCTTTCAATTGTTTACTAAATTTTGGCTACTCCATTCTTTACTCTTGCTTCTTGGGCTTGATACGGAAAAATGGCTTAAGTTATGGATTTGGTGTCCTACATCAGAGCCATGGTCATCACGCTTGTCTTGCGAGCGATTTGATGGAGGAGTGGAGACCAGTCATTGTAGAAAATACGATCATGCAATTGATTTTGGAAGAGAGTTTAAAAGATGAGCATTTTGAAATAAAGGCTGATGGTACTTTTATTTTAAAAGATGAGGGAAGGAAAGTATTTCTTCTAGCTATGAGAGAGAGGATGCTAGAGATACATCAGTATATCGAGCTGGATAAAAAGCGCTATTCTTTCTTTTACACGGCTGACCAGCAGATTAAGCGCTTGATTCGGGCTTTTGAACAGCAGGATAGTCATTTGTATGTAACAGCCTATACAGGAGAAGAGTGATGGGATTATATTATCATTTATCAGGAGAAGAAAAGGATTTTGCTAAAAAGAAATCCCTCTTTTGTCTGATAATCTACGATATTATTAGCAATAAAAGAAGATTACGATTAGCTAAATTGTTAGAAGGATTTGGGATGAGAGTCCAACGCTCTTGTTTTGAGGTTGACCTAGAGAAGGCTAGTTATCAAGTCTTGATTCGAGAATTGGAATATTTTTATGATCCTAGCGAATTTGATAACATTATTGTCTATGTTGGGAATCGAGAAGAGACTATTCGTTTGAATACCGATGATAGAGAGCTAGAAGATGCAGATTGTTTGTTTTTTTGATGTGAAAACTCTTACAATATATGGTATACTATAATTAGTTTCCAAATAGGTTATATCTTGTGTTTGTTTTTAAATCCAACCACAAAATATGGGGTATAAGAACCTATCCACCTCGAGAGGGGACGGAAACTCATTGCACTATAGACATAAGAAATTACATCTTCAGTATAAGAACCTATCCACCTCGAGAGGGGACGGAAACAATGGCTTATTTTATTTTTTAGTTTGCGTCAACTTTTCGTATAAGAACCTATCCACCTCGAGAGGGGACGGAAACTACATCATAATCAATCTTAACTTTTCCAGATAAATAAGTAGAACAACCTAATCACCTCGAGAGGGGACGGAAACAATGGAAGCTCTACCGTATCTGCTTGAGCAGTTCGTATAAGAACTTATCCACCTCGCGAGGGGACGGAAACTTGCAGACCGACGCCTTAGCCATTCAGCCAATCCGAGTAAAACACCCTATTACCCCCTCGAGGGGCCGGAAACAGGCTTCCTTATGCTTTTTTACAAAGTCATTGATGGGTATAGCTACCTATCTACCTCGCGAGGGGCCGGGAACTATTTAGTTGTAATCAAACCATCTGGCTCTATTTTGAATTCTGTATAGCTACCTACCTCGAGAGGGGTCGGAAACTGTCCATTGACAATATTGACAAAAGTATTCTCAACTTCTCCGTATAGCTACCTATCTACCTCGAGAGGGGACAGTTTCATAAGGGCAAAGGATTCCAAAAGTAAAAGAAAAAAGCGCTCATGAGAAAGCAAAAGCGCAATTGTATCAATAAAGGAGGCATATGAAACGCATCGAACTATCATTTAAGCGGATTGACCAATCACCGAGCGACCTATCGACAAAATTCCAAGGTTTTCTCATGGAAAAGCTAGAACCAGACTATGTGACTTGGTTACATGAACAGGAGACCAACCCCTATTCACTAAAAATCATCCATCAAAAGGACAAGACCCTATGGTCCCTTCATCTCCTGACGGATGAGGCTGTCAAGCAGATTCTGCCTGTTCTATTGGAGCTCAAGAAAGTAGAGCTTCATGATTTACCGACTCTCATGGTAGAGTCTGTGTCCATGCAAGATCTCAGTTCGGAGCAACTCTTTGAGTTTTTTAATGAAAACCAAGATCGGTCACTCTACACCATTCATTTTCAAACTCCGACAGGATTTCGCTCTCAGGGAGAGTACGTACTCTTTCCGACCATGCGCCTCATCTTTCAGAGTTTGATGATGAAGTATGCACGTCTGGTCGAGAATCGTCAGGAAATCGAAGAGGAAACCCTGGACTACTTGGTCAAGCATAGTAGGGTTACCAGTTATCGATTGGAGTCCAGCTATTTTAAAGTCCATGGCAAAAAAATCCCTGGTTTCAGGGGGAAATTTACCTTTAAAATTACAGGTCCAAATACCTTGAAAGCATATGCCAATATGCTTCTAAAATTTGGGGAGTACTCAGGTCTCGGTATGAAAACTAGCTTAGGGATGGGAGGTTTAGAACTTGAAGAAAGAAAAGATTGATTTAGTTTATGGGTCGCTTTTGCACGCTATCAGCAAGGTGATTCAAGGTTCCAGGTATGATGAGAAAGACCTGGGTACCATTGGGTCCGAATGGTTTAGACGCTTTTCGGATAATGAAAAAATAGCCCAGCAGATAGCCAAGGCGACTTCTAGTGATTTACCGACGGACTTGGCTTCTGATAGTTTGGTCTATATCACGTCAGCTGCGGCAAAGATTGCTTCAGGACTAAAAGGGCCAGTAAGAACTCATGGAGGAAAAGAAGATTTCCTAAGCAAACAATCGGATATCTTCAATGTATTTTCAGATAGCCCTAGTCAGCGTTATCTCGATGCACGACTATTAGAGCTTGACGGGGAACCAAACTATGCTAAGGGAACGAGTGAGCCGTCTGACCAGTCAGACTATGACCTGATAGTAGGGACCTTAGAAAAAGAGTTTGAGAGATTGGACTTTAGCCAATCTGAGATAGATGCCCTTTTGAATCTCCTTGAGGCTACTCTTTCCTATGTGCCTGTTTCGACAAGAACCAAGGAATTATCGGATATTTCTCTAGCAACCTACAGTCGTCTGACAGCTGGCTTTGCCCTAGCTGTAGAGGACTATTTAGCAGACAAGAATTGCCGTGACTATGAGAAAGTGCTGGGACAAGACTTAGAAGCTTTTTATAGCGAGAAGGCCTTTTTATTAGCAAGTTTTGACCTGTCAGGGATTCAGGATTTTATCTACAATATCGCAACAGCTGGAGCTGCCAAGCAACTAAAAGCACGTTCCTTGTATCTAGATTTTATGGGGGAACATATTGCTGACAGCTTACTGGAGAAGTTAGAGCTTACAAGGGCTAATCTCCTCTACGTCGGTGGAGGGCATGCCTATTTTATCCTTCCAAACACCGAAAAAACTAGAGAAACCTTGGCTAACTTTGAAGCAGAATTCAATCAGTTTTTGGTCGAGCATTTCCAGACAGGTATGTACGTAGCATTTGGTTGGAGTCCGTTTTCTGCCAATGATATGACAACGACACTGGCTGACTATCGAAAAGTCTATCAAACAACCAGTCGGATGATTTCTCAAAAGAAAATTTCTCGTTATGATGCCAAAACTCTCCTTGAACTCAACCAAGGAGGAAAAAGTTCTCAGAAAGAATGTGCAATTTGCCACTCAGTCGAAAAGCTTACCAAGTATAAAGATCAAGAGGTCTGCCATATCTGTGCAGGAATGTATCGCTTTGCCAAGGAAATACAAGAAAACTACTATATTGTGACAAAAGAAAAAGGCCTGCCGATAGGTCCGGGAGCCTATATTAGTGGTATTTCAAAAGCCGACCTTGCCAATGAAGAGTGGGACCGTATTTATGTAAAGAATAGCTATAGTACAGATATCCTAAAAGCAACCCATGTCTTTGTCGGAGATTACAAGTATGATGAGATTTACGAGTACGCCAAATTATCTCAGGATAGTGAAACTGGACAAGGAATCAAGCGTCTGGCAGTCGTTCGACTAGATGTGGATGACCTAGGAGCCGCCTTTATGGCTGGGTTCTCTTATCAAGATAGTGGCAAGTATAATACTCTGGCACGTTCAGCGACCTTCTCTAGAAGTATGAGTCTCTTCTTTAAGGTCTATATCAACCAGTTTGCCAAAGAGAAAAAACTATCGATTATTTATGCCGGTGGAGATGATGTATTTGCGATCGGTTCCTGGCAGGATATTATTGAGTTCACTATTTGTCTCCGACAAAACTTTATCAAGTGGACAAATGGTAAATTAACCCTATCAGCGGGGATTGGCCTCTTTCCAGATAAAACTCCAGTTAGCCTCATGGCTGAGGAAACTGGTAAGCTAGAAGGAGCAGCCAAGGATAACGATAAGGATAGTATTTCCCTTTTTGAAAAAGCCTATACCTTGAAGTTCGACCAATTTATTGACAATGTCTATAATGGGAAACTGAAGAGCATTCGTTACTACTTTAATATTCAAGATGAGCGAGGAAAGAGTTTTGTATATAGACTTATTGAGCTCCTTCGCAACTACGATCGTATGAATATTGCTCGATTAGCCTATTATTTGACCCGTTTAGAAGATCAAACTTCTAAGGATAAAAAAGAAGAGTTTAAAGAGTTTAAAGACTTATTCTTTTCTTGGTATACAGGTAGTGATAATGAACGTAAGGAAGCAGAGATAGCTTTACTTCTATATATTTATGAGATTAGAAAGGATTCATAGATGGCAATTTTAACAGATGATAATTACGTAGATAAAGCAGAGAATGTTATTAAATCACTGAATCGAAACACTAGAGATTCTAGGAACCCTGAAGCATTCATTTTAACAACCAGCAAAATTAGAAACCTACTAAGCTTGACGAGTACCCTCTTTGATGAAAGTAAGGTTAGAGAGTATAAGGATTTAGCTGACAAAATTGCTTATTTGAGAGTGCAGTTTGTTTATCAATCGGGCAGAGAAACTGCGGTTAAAGACTTAGTGAAAAAAGCTGAAATTCTAGACATTTTAAAAGAAATTAACAATAAGGAAAGTCTCCAACGTTTTTGCCGCTATATGGAAGCACTAGTAGCTTATTTCAAATTTTATGGAGGAAAAGATTAATGGCATTTGCAAAAATTCAAGTAAAAGGACAAATTCGTCTAGAAACAGGACTTCATATTGGTACAAGCAATGCTTTTGCGGCAATTGGGGCTACTGATTCTCCTGTAATCAAGGATCCTATTACTAACTTACCCATTATTCCTGGTTCAAGTATCAAAGGGAAGATGCGCAGTCTCCTTTCAAAAGTTCATAATGAACGACTAGCTAAGAAACCAGGAGAAGATGGAGAAATTCTAAGTCGACTCTTTGGGAACAGTTCTGATAATCGCTATAAAATGGGGCGACTCATTTTTAGAGATGCTTTTTTAATCAATAAGGACAAGTTAGATTCATTAGGGGTCAAGAGTTATACTGAAGTTAAGTTTGAAAATACTATTGACCGTATCACTGCTGAAGCGAATCCAAGACAAATTGAACGTGCCATCCGTGAGAGTGCTTTTGCATTTGAATTAATCTATCAAATCACAGATGACAGTGAAGATCAAGTGGAAGAAGATTTCAAAGTAATACTTGATGGATTAAAACTTCTGGAACTTGATTATTTAGGTGGATCTGGCTCTCGTGGATATGGTAAAGTTGTTTTTGAGGCTCTTAAAGCAAATACAGTTTTCGGAAACTATGATGTTAGTAGATTGAATGAACTTTTAACTACGGAGGTCTAGTATGACCTATAAGATGTATATTATGAACTTTCAGTCTGCTCACTTTGGAGCAGGTACTCTGGATAGTTCTAAAATGACTTTTGCAGCTGACCGATTATTTTCTGCCTTAGCTATTGAGGCGAAAAAAATGGGAAAAATGGAGGAATTTGTGTCATTAGCAGGTCAAGATGATTTTGTTTTGACTGATGCCTTTCCTTATCAGTCAAGTCCATTTTTACCGAAGCCGATTGGATTTCCAAAGTTTGATCAGCAAGACTTAACAACGGATGTTAAAGAAGTAAGACGTCAAGCGAAAATGGCAAAGAAACTTCAGTTTATTCCTTTAGATAAATTTGATTCGTATGTAAATGGGACGCTTTTTGAAGATGCAGAACATGCAGTAACAAACATCATCACTAAAAACCAACCTCATGTGGATGGACATCTTTATCAAGTTTCTACCGTTCGATTTGCAGATCAGTCTGCTCTCTATGTTATTGCTACCGAATCAAACCTCTTGAATGAACTCATGACAAGTTTGCAGTACGCGGGAATTGGGGGTAAACGTTCTAGCGGCTATGGACGGTTTGATTTAACCATTACAGACATACCTGATGCTCTTAAAAATCGTCTTACTAAGGTCCATCAAGGAACAGTCATGGCCTTAACAACTTCTTTACCCATTGAAAAGGAACTTGAACATGCTATGGAAACTGGTTCCTATTTACTAAGTAAATCAAGTGGTTTTGCCTTTAGTACAGAAACTAATGAAAATTATCGTAAGCAGGATTTATATAAGTTTGCTTCTGGATCTACTTTCTGTGAAACCTTTACAGGACAGATTGTAGATGTAAGGCCTCTTGATTTCCCGCATGAAGTATTAAACTATGCTAAGCCACTATTTTTCAAGATGGAGGGAGAAAGATGAAAACAGAATATAGAACCTTTCAATTCAGCCTCCTAGCCATGGCCCCTATTCATATTGGGAGTGGTGAGAAATACACTTCACGAGAATTCATCTATGAGAATCGTCGCTATTATTTCCCGGATATGGGTAAGTTTTACAATCGAATGGTGGAGAAAGGATACGATCAAAAGTTTGAGCGTTTTTTACAGGAGACAAAGCCAAACGCCAGAAATAATCGCTTGATTTCCTTCTTGGATGATAACCGGATATCTAATCGTGATTTCGGTGGTTACCGGATTGTTGAGACTGGTTTGGAAATTGAAAAAAATAATCGCGATTCCAAATTAGGCACGATAAATGAAGTGGCAAAATTTATTAGAGACCCTTTTGGGAGTCCGTATATTCCAGGTAGTTCCTTAAAGGGATCTATTCGGACCATTTTAATGAATACCAATCCTGACTGGAACAATAAGAATGCAGTCGATTTTCGTGGTAGAAGTCCTAAAGAAAACAAAAAGATGGTTCCTTGGGGTGCCAAAAAGGGTCAAGAATTTAATGACTTGTTCAATGCCATTCGTGTTAGTGATAGTACGCCATTTAACAATGAGCAGATTATTCTAGTTCAAAAATGGGATTATTCAGCCAAGTCCTTAACTGCTAAGCCTCTTCCTTTATATAGGGAAGCAATCGCGCCCTTAACTAAAATCAATTTCACCATTACTACAACCACTAAGGAAGCTGGAATCTTAATTGAGGAATTAGGACAGAGAGCGCAAGCTTTTTACAAAGAATATAAAGAATTTTTCTTATCAGATTTTCCTGAAAATAAGATTCAGCCAAATCTTCAATATCCTATCTATTTAGGAGCTGGAAGTGGAGCCTGGACAAAGACCTTGTTTCAACAAGCGGATGGAATCTTACAAAAACGGTATAGTCGAATGAAGACTAAGATGGTTGGAAAAGGTGTTTTGAAACTGACGAAAGCGCCGGACAAGAGCATTAAAACCAATAAAGGAGAACGGAAATTGATCATTAATAGCGATTCCTTCTATGAAATGGGGAAAGCTAATTTCATGATTAGGGAGATTTTACAATGAAAATTTTGATATCCGCTGTTAGTGATTCCGATCCGATTAGAGGATTTCATGATGGTGCTCTGGTTCATATTGCAAGAAAGTATCGTCCAGATAAAATTATTATTGTGTATTCTGATAAGATGCTTCCTAATAAAGAGCGAAATAATAAAGTTCTTTTCTCTATATCTGAAAACTATAGACCAGAAATTATTATTCATGAAAAAATAATTATTGGTGAGGATGTCTTTATTTTCGATAAAATGTATGATGAATTCTCAAAAATAATTAATGAATGTTACAAAAAAGAAGATGAATTTATTTTGAATCTTTCTAGTGGGACACCACAGATATGCGCTGCTCTTTTTATTATCAACCGTTTGAGTGGTATAAATGTCAAAGCAGTTCAAGTTGCTTCTCCACAAAAGGGGCCAAATATAGGAGATAAACATGATATAAGTGAAGATATTGATGATTTGATTTCATTAAATGAAGATAGTACCAATCAGTTTGTGGATCGTACTTTGGAAGATAGTGCGGAGAAATTTAGTCAGGATTTAATGAAGAAAACTATTCGTGATTTTATTACTAAATATGATTATAAAGCTAGTTTAGAGTTAGCAAATCAATTACCAGATTTTTCTGGTTTGAAAGAAGCGCGTAAAAAATTGCAAGATATTGTAGATGCGCTAGATAGACAAGATATTCCCCAAACTGTTAAAAATAGAAAATGGAGTGATGAGAAGAAGAAGGTTCTCAATGCTTATCTAACAATTGAATTGCAAAAAGAACGTGGGAATTTCAGTGAAGGACTCATTAGAATTAAAACCTTGACTGAATTTATCTTGGAAGATTATATTGATAACCGTTATCCAGGATTATTGGATAGATATGTAGATGAATCAGAAAAATATTTCTTGGGAATTTGGGATTATAGTAAAATTCTTAAAGAAAAAAAAGAGTGGACTTTATATAATCAAATTAAACCGATGATCAACATGAATACTTCACGAAATACAGTAGCCCATAGATTAGATTCTATAAAATCTGAAGACTTAAAACAGATGGGTCCTGTTCTAAAAACCTTAAAAGGGCTAGTTAAAGAACAGTATCAATTTAATGAAAAAGATTTCAATTTCTATAAAGAATTAAATAAGGAATTATTGGAATTATTAAAGTAACGAGGTGAAAGTTTGACTATTTTAATCTCAGCAGTGGGAACGACAGATCCAATTAGTAATAATAGAGATGCAGCTTTATTACATATTGCACGCACTTATAGACCGGAGAAGATTGTTTTAGTTTATAGTGAGGAGATGCTGATCAAGAAAGATCTCATTGAGCAAGCTATTTTTTCCATAGAAGATTATCATCCTGATGTGACAATTGAGTCAACAATTCTAAAAAATGATGAGGTTTATCTATTTGATAAAATGTATGAGGTTATGGGACAGATTGTTGAAAAACATTCTGGAACTGATCATCAATTAATCTTAAACCTATCTTCAGGCACGCCTCAGATTATTTCGGCTTTATTTGCCCTCAATCGAATCAAAGATTATAATACTCAGGCTATCCAGGTTGCAACTCCTAACAAATCAGCAAATAGAAAGTATGTGCCACTTTCAAGTGAAGGTGAACAGAAGCTTTTTAACGAGAACGAGGATAACCAAAAGGATTACGAAGATCGTACTATTAAAGATGAGGCTGAAAAATTTAATCAATCTTTAATCAAACGTCATTTAAGAAATCTGATAGCTTCCTATGATTATCTTGCCGCAGAAGAGCTTGTTACAAAAAAAGAATACAATAACTTACTTTCTAAAAAGAAATTATCTTTTTTACGAGCTACATTAAATGACTTTGTAAAAGTATTTAAAACGCAAGCTATTTTAAAAGATATTCAAGACTATCCATTGACAGATGTTGAGAAGAAAGCCCTTAATTACTTTTTAATGATAGAAGTCTTGAAAGAGAGAGGACAAGTAGCAGATGTCTTAATCAAATCAAAGTCTTATGTTGAATTTATCATCGAAGAAAAGATCAAAAAAGATTATCCTGATTTAATCAAATATGATGGGGCCTTACCAAAATTAAATGAAGAATACAAAGATTTTGAGAAGATTATAGATTTTATTGATTTAGAATTTAAAAAAGCAAAAGGAATAGAAAATGAAGAGGAAAGAATTTATTCACCTCAATCAACCTTAAACCTTTTATCTTATGAAAATATTCTAACTTTTTATCAAGCCTCTCCTGGCTTACTGAAGTCACTAAAGGTTATTACCGGTCTAAATAGTGAGCGTAACAAAGTTGCACATGGACTATCAGAAATTGATGGTAAAATAGTAAATTCTAAAAAATTGAACCAAACAATAGATACCTTACGTTTTGTCCTTCAGGATACATTTGATATTGAAGATGATTATTTTGGATATTATCAAAAAATCAATGACAAATTACTAGATTTACTTCGTTCTTAACGAACAAGCTTATTTTGAAAGATTACTATTTTGTACTATTTCATTAGGAAGATTCCCAGTTGACGCAAGCTTAAAAAAACGATATAATAAGAAAGTTGAGATTTGATTTTCAGTTGTCTTAGTCCAGAGAAATGGCGGTGCTGCGAGCCATCTAAGCTAGAAAGTCATGCTACTCAATCATACAATTGCATAAGAATAAGAGAATGACAAGTTCATTGAATGAAGGTGGTACCGCGGTTTTTCGCCCTTCGTGATATGAGCTTGTCTTTTAATTTTTGGAGGTGTTGATGAAAACATTTCTTGTCAAACAAAAGTTTCGTCTTGGAGGCGAACGCTTCGCTATCAAGGATGACAGGGGAGAAATCGCCTATCAGGTAGAGGGATCATTTTTTTAAGATTCCCAAAACTTTTACCATCTATGATGCGACTGGTGAACAAGTTAGTCAGATCAGTAAAGAAATCTTGACCTTGCTTCCTCGTTTTGAGATTCAGCTTCGGGATGGCTCGAGTTTTGTCATTCGCAAGAAGTTGACCTTCTGGCGAGATAAGTATGAGTTTGATAATCTGGGGCTTCGTATCGAGGGCAATATCTGGGATTTGAATTTCAAATTGCTGGATGATCGCGATCAGCTGATTGCGGAAATCAAGAAAGAACTCTTCCATCTGACATCTACCTATAATGTAACGGTCCTTGAGGACGCTTATGCAGATCTAGTCATTTCCCTCTGTGTCGCGATTGACTATGTGGAGATGCTGGAAAGCCAATCACATTAAACAAGTAAATAAGGAGACAATATGAAACAACTATCTAGTGCACAAGTACGCCAAATGTGGCTTGATTTCTGGGCGACCAAAGGTCACTCAGTAGAACCATCAGTGAGCTTGGTTCCTGTAAATGACCCTACACTTTTGTGGATCAACTCTGGGGTAGCAACCCTTAAGAAATACTTTGACGGGACCATTATCCCTGAAAATCCACGTATTACCAATGCCCAAAAGGCTATCCGTACCAACGACATCGAAAACGTAGGGAAGACTGCACGTCACCATACCATGTTTGAAATGTTGGGGAACTTCTCTATCGGTGATTACTTCCGTGACGAAGCCATCACTTGGGCTTATGAGCTTTTGACAAGCCCAGAATGGTTTGACTTCCCAGCTGAAAAACTTTACATGACCTACTATCCAGACGATAAAGATTCTTATAACCGCTGGATTGAAGTGGGAGTGGATCCAAGTCACTTGATTCCAATCGAGGACAACTTCTGGGAAATCGGTGCGGGGCCTTCTGGACCAGATACAGAAATCTTCTTTGACCGTGGAGAAGCCTTTGACCCAGAAAATATCGGCCTTCGTCTCCTTGCAGAAGATATCGAAAACGACCGTTACATCGAAATCTGGAACATTGTTTTGTCACAATTTAACGCAGACCCTGCTGTTCCTCGTAGCGAGTACAAGGAATTGCCGCACAAGAACATTGATACGGGCGCTGGTTTGGAGCGTTTGGTGGCAGTTATCCAAGGGGCTAAGACCAACTTTGAAACGGACCTCTTCATGCCAATCATCCGTGAAGTGGAGAAATTGTCTGGTAAGGTCTATGACCAAGATGGCGAAAACATGAGCTTTAAGGTCATCGCTGACCACATCCGTTCACTTTCATTTGCCATCGGTGATGGTGCCCTTCCAGGAAATGAAGGTCGTGGTTATGTCCTTCGTCGTCTTCTCCGTCGTGCTTCTATGCATGGTCAAAAATTGGGAATCAACGAGCCTTTCCTTTACAAACTGGTTCCAACTGTTGGGAAAATCATGGAAAGCTACTACCCAGAAGTGCTTGAAAAACGTGACTTTACCGAAAAAATCGTTAAGAGCGAAGAAGAATCATTTGCGCGTACTCTTCACTCAGGTCAACACTTTGCTCAAGGCATTGTAGCAGACTTGAAAGAAAAAGGTCAATCTGTCATTGCTGGTTCAGATGTATTTAAACTTTACGACACTTATGGATTCCCAGTTGAATTGACTGAAGAAATCGCTGAAGAGGCTGGTATGACTGTGGACCGTGAAGGTTTTGAAGCAGCCATGAAAGAACAGCAAGAACGCGCTCGTGCGTCAGCTGTCAAGGGTGGCTCAATGGGGATGCAAAATGAAACCCTTCAAAACATCACTGTAGAAAGTGTCTTCAACTACAATGCTAGCCAATTGTCTTCTAAATTGGTGGCTATCGTGGCTGACAATGCAGAAGTAGAAGCTGTATCAGAAGGAACTGCCTCTCTGATCTTTGCAGAAACGCCATTCTACGCTGAAATGGGCGGACAGGTAGCTGACCACGGACAAATCTTGGATGAGTCAGGTAAGGTTGTGGCTACTGTGACAAATGTTCAAAAAGCACCAAATGGACAAGCTCTTCACACGGTTGAAGTCCTTGCACCGCTTGCCTTGAACCAAGAATATACCTTGGCAATTGATACAAATCGTCGTCACCGTGTCATGAAAAACCACACTGCGACTCACTTGCTCCATGCGGCTCTTCACAATATCCTTGGCAGCCATGCAACTCAGGCAGGTTCGCTTAATGAAGTAGAATTCCTTCGCTTTGACTTCACTCACTTCCAAGCAGTAACTGCTGAAGAACTTCGTGCCATTGAACAGCAAGTTAACGAGAAAATTTGGGAAGCTCTTGAAGTGAAGACAGTTGAAACAGATATTGACACTGCTAAGGAAATGGGTGCTATGGCCCTCTTTGGTGAGAAATACGGTAAGGAAGTCCGTGTTGTTACTATCGGTGACTACTCTATCGAGCTTTGTGGTGGTACCCACGTTGGCAATACTTCTGAGATTGGACTCTTCAAGATTGTCAAAGAAGAAGGTATTGGATCAGGAACTCGCCGTATCTTGGCAGTGACTGGTAAGGAAGCCTTTGAAGCCTACCGTGAACAAGAAGACGCTCTTAAAGCTGTCGCAGCAACCTTGAAAGCACCTCAAGTCAAGGAAGTTCCTCACAAAGTAGAAGGACTTCAAGAACAACTTCGTCAACTTCAAAAAGAAAATGCTGAATTGAAAGAAAAAGCCGCAGCTGCAGCCGCAGGCGATATCTTCAAGGATGTGAAGGAAGTCAATGGTCACCGTTACATTGCTAGTCAAGTTTCTGTATCAGATGCAGGTGCTCTTCGTACTTTTGCGGATAACTGGAAACAAAAAGACTACTCTGATCTTCTTGTCCTAGTTGCTGCTATCGGTGACAAAGTCAATGTCCTTGTAGCAAGCAAGACAAAAGACCTTCATGCTGGAAACCTTGTCAAAGAATTGGCACCAATCGTCGATGGACGTGGTGGTGGTAAACCAGACATGGCCATGGCAGGAGGAAGCAACCAAGCTAAGATTCAAGAATTGTTGGATGCAGTAGCAGGTAAATTGTAATCAAGTAAAGATCTATCCATTTGGGTAGGTCTTTTTTTGAATACAAAAAAGCCAAATCCGATTGGACCTGGCTTTATAATCATTGGCAATTAGATTGTATTAGCTGCCCAGACACTTACCGAAGCAGCTGAGACTGGGAATTGTCCATAGCCTTCCTCATCAATTGTAACTTGACCTTGGTGGTTTTCAAGTAAATCTACAAAGGTTTGGTTAGCCCATTCTTGGCCGACAAACATTGACTTGCTGTTTTCTTGGTCATTTGAGATAAGGACTGCGATTGGGGATTGATTTTCAGCACCTGAGCGTACCCAACCGATACAGTTAACATCATCAAAGTAGTCATTTTGTTCTCCATAAGCCAAATCTTTTCGGATAGCTAGGAGGCGGTCAAGGACTTCTTTGAAATCTTGCTGAGCATATTGCCCTGAAATCCCATAGTAGTCTCCGTAAAAGACACATGGAAGGCCGTCTTGACGTAATAGAATGAGAGTATAGGCTGCTGGTTTGAACCATTCTTCAACAGTAGACTCAAGAGCCTGACCACGTTGGGTATCGTGGTTGTCGACAAAGGTTACAGCCTTGTAAGGTTTGAGTTCAACCAAGCTATCTGTGAAAATACCACGAAGGTCATAGTTTGCGCCAGCTTGACTGGCTTCAAAGAGATTCTGATGAAGACGAACATCAACAAGGTCGAATCGTTCTTCCGTTTTTTCAAGATAGTCTAGATTGGCTTCCTTGTCAGGATTCCAGAATTCACCAAAAACATAGAAATCCTCACCGTATTTTTCCTTCATATCACGGATAAAATTGCTCATGAAGAAAGAGTCAATGTGTTTAACGGCATCCAAGCGGAAACCAGCTACACCAGTCGTTTCCATGAACCAGTCAGCCCAGTCATAGATATTTTGGATGACTTCAGGATGTTTAAAGTCTAGGTCGGCATACATGAGGTAGTCGTAGTTTCCGTTTTCGTTATCGACCAATTCCTCGTTAGCCCAGCCTTTATTGTCACCTTGGATCAGATAAATCCCAGACTTACGGCGTTTGGCATCGTAGTCTGTACCGGTGAAGTGGTACCAGTGCCAGTGGAAGTCATTGTATGTATCTTGGCGACCATCGAAGGTAAAGCTAGTCCAGCCATTGATTGTGAAGGGGTCTCCAAGCTCAACTGTACGGTCTACAGGATCCACCTCAATAACCTGAAAGGCTTCCATGTGATCAGCAGCAGCCTTGTGATTGAGCACCACATCAGCCATAGGCTGGATTCCCTGCGCTTTTAGAGCTTGAATGGCTTGAAGATAATCTTCTTTAAAACCATACTTGGTGCGGACAGTTCCTTTTTGGTTAAACTCTCCTAGGTCAAATAAGTCATAGACCCCATAGCCGACATCTTTTTCATTAGTAGCCTTAAAGGCAGGCGGCATCCAGACATGGCTGATACCGAGATCAGCTAGGTGTTGAGCATCTTCAGCTAGACGCGTCCAGTGCTGACCGTCGTGGGGCAGATACCATTCAAAGTATTGCATGAGTGTTTGATTTTGCATGATGTTTCCTCTTACTTGTCGATAATGATTTATTTTATCATAAAGTATTAGGCAACGCAAACGTTTGCGCAAATCTAAAAAATATTTTCGACTTTTTTATAAAAAGTGTTGATAAATCTGTACTAAAGTGCTAATATAACAATATAAAGAACATAAATATAGGAGTCCTCCCATGATTGAATTTCAAAATGTTAGTAAGTTGTATGGTGATAAAGAGGCCTTGAGCAATCTCAATCTGCAGATTGAAAATGGAGAGATTATGGGCTTGATTGGCCATAATGGTGCTGGGAAATCGACAACCATAAAATCCTTAGTCAGTATTATTTCACCCAGCAGTGGTCGTATTTTGGTAGATGGTCAGGAGTTATCGGAAAATCGCTTGGCTATTAAACGAAAGATTGGCTACGTAGCAGACTCGCCTGACTTATTTTTACGCTTAACAGCCAATGAATTTTGGGAATTGATTGCTTCATCCTATGAGCTAACTAGCTCTGACTTGGAGGCTAGTCTAGCTAGGTTGTTGAGTGTTTTTGATTTTGCTGAAAACCGCTATCAGGTTATTGAAACCCTTTCTCACGGAATGCGTCAGAAAGTCTTTGTTATCGGAGCACTCTTGTCTGATCCTGATATTTGGGTCTTGGATGAACCCTTGACAGGTTTGGATCCCCAGGCTGCCTTTGATTTGAAGCAAATGATGAAGGAACATGCACAAAAAGGCAAGACGGTCTTGTTTTCAACCCATGTCCTAGAGGTAGCTGAGCAAGTCTGTGATCGGATTGCCATTTTGAAAAAGGGGCATTTGATCTATTGTGGTAGCGTAGAGGACTTGAGAAAAGACCACCCAGACCAGTCTTTGGAAAGTATCTACCTTAGCCTTGCAGGTAGAAAAGAGGAGGTTTCAGATGCGTCTCAAGGTCATTAAAAAATTAGTTGATATCAATATCCTCTATTCATCTCAAGAAGCTAATCTGGCTAACCTACGAAAGAAGCAAGCTAAGAATCCTGGAAAAAAAGTAAATGTTTCCGCTAGAGTCCTAAGTTCTTACATTTTTTCCAGTCTCTTAATGCTCTTCATGTTTATAAATATAGCCTTTCGTTTTCCTTTTGAGGAAATGCCAAGTTTTTTTAGTAGCATGGTTGCTATTTTACTGGTGCTTGCCTTTTCAACTTCTTTCACTGCCTTTTACAATGTCTTTTATGAGAGTAAGGACTTGGCATTGTATAGGCCCTATGCCTTTAAAGAATCAGAGATTATAATTGCTAAAGGACTGTCTGTTCTCTTGCCAGCTCTAGCTGGAATTGTACCAATCCTAGCTTATTTTCTAGTCCTCTATATTAGGCTAGCTCCTTCTCTTTGGCTGGGCTTGCCTTTGATGCTGCTGTCCTTGGCCTTGTTATTTGTCTCTGTTACTTTAGTGATGGTAGTGGCAGTACATTTCTTGGCTCAGACTAGGGTCTTCAGAAAGTATCAGTCTATTTTTGCCAATGTGATGATTGGGATAGGAGTTCTCATACCTTTAATATTTGTCCTCTTTCTACAGTCGACTTTTGGAAGTATTGTTGACAAAGTTAGAGACATTCCATTTCTCCTTTATCCTCTTCATATCTTTTACAAAATAGCAGTGGAGCCTTTTTCGACAGAAGCCATACTGGGTCTGTTAGCTTGGATAGGACTAACTCTCTTCCTGCTTTATCTGACCAAAAAGAAGGTCCTTCCTCGTTTTTATGACGTGATTCTGCTTAATAGTGAGGAGAAGCTCAAAAAAGAACGTCGCAGCAAGGAGAGGATTTCAACTACTAAAAAGGGCTTTTTCCGCATGGTTTTGCGCTACAACCTCTCCCTCTTGGGACAGGGAACTGGCGTGGTTACAGTGCTTTTTACAAGTGCTTTCCTTCCTTATCTCATGATGATCGGTCTGATTTCCAAAATCCGAGATTCTCAGATAGTTCCAGACATCCATCCTCCATACTGGTTACCCTTGTTTTTTATAGGATTGTTTATAGCAGTTGTCAATAACAATATCACCAGCCTGCCTTCAATTGCCTTGTCTTTAGAGAGGGAAAATGTTGATTTTCTGAAGAGTTTACCCTTTGACTTTGCTCGTTATGTGAAAGTGAAATTTTGGATTATCTTTGCTGTCCAGTCCTTTTTACCAGTTCTGACTTTACTTGGTCTTTCTCTATATTTAGGTTTGCCCATCCTTTCGATGATTTACCTTCTTGTGGCATGGTTCCTTGCCAGTGTCATCCTTTCTTGCCACCATTACCTTAAGGACGTGAAAAATTTGTCAACCAATTGGAGTAACATTACGGACCTGGTGAACCGTTCAAATCGTATAGTAGCAATAGTTTTACTCTTAATTTATAGTGTTATCTTAATGATTTTAGTCATAGCAAGTTTGTTCTTGGTTCAGTCTCTCGCCCCTGTCCTTGCCATCAGCTTGGGAGTAGGAGCTCTTATCCTCTTACTTGGTCTTGCTATTTTTGGCTATCATTACTACCTGTCACGCATATTGGTAGAAATAGAAAAAAGATGAGCTAGTTGGTCGCTTGCTTGATAAATTTTATAAAAAGAAATGCTCCTCCGTTCTTGGAAGAGCATTTTTTATTGTAACTCTCACACAATTATTTCTAATTTTTTATTAGTATTAATAAACCATTTTTAAAAGAAGAGTAAAAAAGCAAGGGTAGTTTCTTTTTTGAGAATTGTCACAAAATTTGCTATAATAGTGACTATGAATAGAATAAGAGTCAACAAACGGGTTGAAAAAAAGCTTTCAAAGGGACTAGTTTTACTAGAAGCCAGCGATCTTGAGAATATCAGTCTCAAGGATCAGGAAGTAGAAGTTCATAGTCAAGATGGAAACTTTCTTGGTACTGCCTACCTTTCTCAGCAAAACAAGGGCTTGGGCTGGTTTGTGAGCACAGACAAGGTGACCTTCAATCAAGCTTTCTTTGAAGCACTGTTTAGACAAGCTAAAGAAAAGAGAAGTGCCTACTATCAAGATGATTTGACTACTGCCTTTCGTCTCTTTAACCAAGAGGGAGATGGCTTTGGCGGTCTGACAGTGGACCTTTATGGCGACTATGCTGCCTTTTCTTGGTATAACTCTTATGTTTATCAGATTCGCAAGGTTATCTCAGAAGCTTTTAGACAGGTTTTTCCTGAGGTTTTAGGAGCATATGAGAAGATCCGTTTTAAGGGTTTGGACTATGAATCTGCCCATGTTTATGGTCAAGAAGCACCTGACTTCTTCACTGTTTTGGAAAATGGTGTTCTGTATCAAGTCTTTATGAACGATGGCTTGATGACAGGGATTTTCCTAGACCAGCATGAAGTTCGCGGTAGTTTAGTGGATGGGTTGGCTATGGGTAAATCCTTGCTCAACATGTTTTCCTACACAGCAGCCTTTTCAGTGGCTGCGGCCATGGGAGGAGCAAGCCAGACTACTTCGGTTGACCTAGCTAAACGTTCACGAGAATTGTCTCAAGCGCATTTTCAGGCTAATGGAATCAGCACAGACGACCATCGTTTTATAGTTATGGATGTTTTTGAGTATTTCAAGTATGCCAAGCGAAAAGGCTTGACCTATGATGTGATTGTCCTAGATCCGCCTAGCTTTGCTCGGAACAAAAAACAAACATTTTCTGTGGCCAAGGATTATCATAAGTTGATATCCCAAAGTCTTGAGATTTTAAATCCGGGCGGTATTATTATTGCCAGCACCAATGCTGCCAATGTATCCCGCCAGAAATTTACAGAACAAATTGATAAAGGCTTTGCAGGAAGAAGTTACCAGATTTTAAATAAATACGGTCTTCCAGCAGATTTTGCCTATAATAAAAAAGATGAAAGTAGTAATTACCTCAAGGTGATTAGTATGAAGGTTAGTAAATGAAATTAATTGTTTCAGTAATGCCAAGAAGTTTAGAGGAGGTCCAGGCTCTGGACGCCACGAGGTACCTAGATGCCGACATCATTGAATGGCGTGCCGACTATCTGCCTAAGGAAGCGATTTTGCAGGTGGCTCCAGCGATTTTTGAAAAATTCGCAGGCCGTGAGTTAGTTTTCACGTTGCGAACTCGCTCTGAAGGGGGAGAAATCGACCTTTCTCCAGAAGAATATATCCATCTAATCAAGGAAGTGGCACAACTCTATCAACCAGACTATATTGATTTTGAGTACTATAGCTACAAGGATGTTTTTGAGGAAATGCTGGACTTCCCAAATCTCGTTTTGAGTTACCATAATTTCCAAGAAACACCTGAAAACATGATGGAAATATTGTCAGAGTTGACGAGCCTAAATCCAAAACTTGTTAAGGTTGCGGTGATGGCTCACACGGAGCAGGATGTGCTAGACTTGATGAACTATACACGAGGCTTTAAAATCCTCAATCCTGAGCAGGAATATGTGACGATTTCTATGGGCAAGGTGGGCAAGGTCTCTCGTATCACTGCGGATGTGACAGGATCTAGCTGGTCCTTTGCTAGTCTAGATGAGGCCAGTGCCCCAGGTCAGATTTCCTTAGCTAACATGAAAAAAATTCGGGAGATTTTGGATGAAGCTTGATGGCTATACACGTTTAGCTGCCGTTGTTGCCAATCCTATTAAGCATTCGATTTCCCCCTTTATCCACAATAGTGCCTTTGAGGCGACAGCTACCAATGGTGCTTACGTGGCTTGGGAGATTGAAGCGGGTGAATTGGCAGAAACAGTGGCCAATATTCGTCGCTACCAGATGTTTGGCATCAACCTGTCCATGCCCTATAAGGAGCAGGTGATTCCTTATTTGGATGAGCTGAGCGACGAAGCGCGCTTGATTGGTGCGGTTAATACGGTTGTCAATGAGAATGGCAATTTAATTGGATATAATACAGATGGCAAGGGATTTTTTAAGAGCTTGCCTTCTTTTACAATTTCAGGTAAGAAGATGACCTTGCTGGGTGCAGGTGGTGCGGCCAAGTCCATTTTGGCACAAGCTATTTTGGATGGCGTCAGTCAGATTTCGCTCTTTGTTCGTTCAGTTTCTATGGAAAAAACAAGACCTTACCTGACCAAGTTACAGGAGCAGACAGGCTTTAAAGTGGACTTGTATGCTTTAGAAGATGTTACTGAATTGCAAGCAAGGATTGCTGGGTCTGATTTACTTGTCAATGCGACAAGTGTAGGAATGGATGGTCAATCATCTCCAGTTCCTGAAAGCATAGTTTTACCGGAAACTCTCTTAGTGGCTGATATCATTTACCAACCCTTTGAAACACCATTTTTGAAATGGGCCAGAAGTCAAGGCAATCCAGCGGTCAATGGTCTGGGAATGTTGCTCTATCAAGCTGCAGAAGCTTTTCAACTGTGGACAGGAAAGGAAATGCCAACAGAAGAGATTTGGCAGTCCTTAACAGAAAAATACCAATAAAGAAAGGGAGATTCTCCTATGAAAATCAGAATCGATATTCCTCATCATCCTTATGATATTCAGATTGAAAAAGGTTGTCTGTCTCAGGCTGGTCAATGGTTGCGAGAACTCTGGCAACCACAAAAGGTAGTCATTGTGACAGATAACCATGTAGCTTCTCTTTATGCAGAGAAGGTCAAGCTCAGCCTAGAAGATGCTGGTTTTCAGGTAGCAGTTTTTGACTTTTTAGAAGGCGAAGAAAGAAAGAATTTAACCACTGTCCAGAAAGTCTATGAATTTTTAGTCAAGCAAGGTCTGACTCGTAGTGATGGAATCGTGGCTCTCGGAGGTGGTGTCGTTGGAGACCTGGCTGGTTTCGTAGCCTCTACCTATATGCGTGGCATTCACTTTGTTCAGATTCCGACTAGTTTGACAGCCCAGGTTGATTCTTCTATCGGTGGAAAGACAGGCGTCAATACTCCATTTGCTAAAAATATGGTGGGGACTTTTGCCCAACCAGATGGGGTTCTGATTGATCCGCTTGTCCTTGAAACGCTCGGAAAGAGAGAGTTGATTGAAGGAATGGGTGAGGTCATTAAGTATGGCTTGATTGAGGATCCAGAACTGTGGAAAATTTTGACGGAACTGGATGGTTCTGTGGAGAGCATACTGGAATATGCAGAGACCTTGATTGAACATTCCTGTCAGGTCAAGCGCAAGATGGTAGTTGAGGATGAGTTGGACAATGGTGTTCGCCTTTACCTCAATTTTGGCCACACAATTGGTCATGCCATTGAAGCAACTGCCGGTTATGGCAGGGTCATGCATGGAGAAGCTGTGGCCATGGGCATGGTACAGATTTCCAAGGTTGCTGAGGAAAAAGGTCTCATGCCAGAAGGAATAACCCAGTCTATTATAGAGATGTGTCAGAAATTTGGCTTGCCTGTTGATTATGAAAACTGGGATGTTGACAAGCTTTATCAGGCTTTGACTCATGATAAGAAGGCGCGTGGCAATACCTTGAAATTGGTCTTGGTGCCAGAGCTTGGTTCAGCGACCATTCACCCAGTTTCTCTGGAAGAGATGAAAGACTACTTGGTAAAATAAGGAGAGTGTATGAGATATTTAACTGCAGGAGAATCACACGGTCCCCGTCTGACAGCTATCATTGAGGGAATTCCAGCTGGACTTCCTTTGACAGCTGAGGATATCAATGAGGATTTGAAACGTCGTCAGGGTGGATACGGCCGCGGTGGCCGTATGAAGATTGAGAGTGACCAGGTTGTCTTCACTTCGGGTGTTCGCCACGGGAAGACGACTGGGGCTCCTATTACCATGGATGTCATCAATAAGGACCATCAGAAATGGCTGGATATCATGTCTGCTGAGGACATTGAAGACCGCCTTAAAAGCAAACGAAAAATCACCCATCCTCGTCCCGGTCATGCCGATTTAGTTGGGGGGATCAAGTACCGTTTTGATGATTTGCGAAATTCCTTGGAGCGTTCATCAGCTCGTGAAACCACCATGCGGGTAGCAGTTGGGGCAGTAGCCAAACGCCTCTTGGCTGAGCTGGATATGGAGATTGCCAACCATGTCGTTGTCTTTGGTGGCAAGGAAATCGATGTTCCTGAGAATCTCACAGTTTCTGAGATTAAGGAACGAGCTGCCCAGTCTGAAGTTTCTATTGTCAACCAAGAACGAGAACAGGAAATCAAGGACTATATTGACCAAATCAAGCGTGATGGAGATACCATCGGTGGGGTTGTCGAGACAGTTGTCGGAGGTGTTCCAGTTGGTCTTGGTTCCTATGTCCAATGGGACAGAAAATTGGATGCAAGATTGGCCCAAGCTGTTGTCTCTATCAATGCCTTTAAAGGGGTGGAATTTGGTCTTGGCTTTGAAGCTGGTTATCGTAAAGGCAGCCAAGTCATGGATGAAATTCTCTGGTCTGAAGAAGACGGCTATACTCGCCGTACCAACAATCTGGGTGGCTTTGAAGGTGGTATGACCAATGGGCAACCCATCGTTGTTCGAGGTGTCATGAAACCTATTCCTACTCTCTACAAACCACTTATGAGTGTAGATATCGAAACCCATGAACCCTACAAGGCAACTGTGGAGAGAAGTGATCCGACTGCTCTTCCAGCAGCAGGTGTGGTCATGGAAGCCGTTGTGGCAACGGTTCTGGCACAAGAAATCCTCGAAAAATTCTCATCAGACAATCTAGAGGAATTAAAAGAAGCGGTAGCCAAACATCGAGACTATACAAAGAACTATTAAGGAGTTCCTATGGCAAAAACAGTCTATATCGCAGGTCTTGGTCTGATTGGAGCCTCTATGGCCCTAGGTATCAAACGCGATCATCCAGATTATGAAATTTTAGGTTATAATCGCAGTCAAGCTTCGAGAGATATCGCCTTGAAAGAAGGCATGATTGACCGTGCAACGGATGATTTTGCTAGTTTTGCTCCTTTGGCAGATATCATTATTCTCAGTTTGCCAATCAAACAAACTATTGCTTTCATTAAGGAGTTGGCTAACTTGGATTTGAAAGAAGGCGTGATTATCTCGGATGCGGGCTCAACCAAGTCATCCATAGTAGATGTGGCGGAGCAGTATTTGGCTGACAAACCTGTTCGCTTTGTTGGGGCCCATCCCATGGCTGGTAGCCACAAGACAGGAGCTGCTTCTGCGGATGTCAATCTTTTTGAAAATGCCTATTATATCTTTACACCTTCGAGTCTGACTAGTCCTGGCACGCTTGAGGAAATGAAGGATTTGCTTTCAGGGCTTCATGCTCGTTTTATCGAGATTGATGCCAAGGAGCATGATCGTGTCACTTCTCAGATTAGCCATTTTCCTCATATTCTGGCCTCCAGTCTCATGGAGCAGACCGCGGTTTATGCTCAAGAACATGAGATGGCAAGGCGCTTTGCGGCAGGTGGTTTTCGAGATATGACCCGAATTGCGGAAAGCGAACCAGGTATGTGGACCTCCATTCTCTTGTCCAATCGTGAAACCATTCTAGACCGAATTGAGGATTTTAAGGAACGTTTAGATGAGGTTGGTCAGGCCATCAGCAAGGGAGATGAGGAGCAAATCTGGAACTTTTTCAACAAAGCGCGTGAGCAACGTCAGGCCATGGAAATTCATAAGCGTGGTGGTGTGGATAGCTCTTATGACCTCTATGTCGATGTTCCCGATGAAGAAAACGTCATCCTGCGGATTTTGGAACTGCTACGTGGAACTTCCTTGGTCAATATTCACATCAATGAGGAAAACCGTGAAGATATTCACGGGATCCTACAAATTTCATTTAAAAATGCTCAAGACTTAGAACGAGCCGAGCACCTCATAACAGAAAATACCGACTACACAGTCGTTATCAAATAAGGAGAAAATCATGTCAAATATTTACGATAGTGCAAACGAACTTAGTCGCGGTCTACGCGAATTACCAGAATACAAGGTTGTTAAAACAGCTAAAGATGCGATTTCAGCAGATGCTGAGGCAAGCAAAATTTTTACAGAATATGTTGCCTTCCAAGAGGAAATTCAAAGACTAGCGCAGACAGGTCAAATACCAGACGCTTCCTTTCAAGCTAAAATGGAAGGCTTTGGCAAGCAGATTCAAGGAAATAGCCTCTTGTCAGAATTCTTTACCAAGCAACAACAATTGGCTATTTATCTTTCTGACATTGAAAAAATTGTTTTCGAACCAGTTTCAGAATTGCTAAAATAAGAAAATAACTATCATAAAGTCAGAAATTTTTAAGGAATTTCTGGCTTTTTATGATAAAATAAGTAAAAGTATTGCAAGTATGAGGTCCAGTATGAAACTAAAAATAAACATTAGCCACTTACACGGCAGTATCCGAGTTCCAGGTGACAAGTCTATTAGTCATCGTTCCATTATCTTTGGCAGTTTGGCTGAGGGTGAGACCAAGGTTTATGATATATTACGTGGCGAAGACGTTCTTTCGACCATGCAGGTTTTTCGTGACCTTGGTGTTGAAATTGAGGACAAAGATGGGGTTATTACCATTCAAGGTGTAGGTATGGATGGCTTAAAAGCGCCGCAAAATGCTTTGGATATGGGAAATTCTGGAACCTCGATTCGCCTGATTTCAGGCGTTCTTGCTGGTGCAGACTTTGAAGTAGAAATGTTTGGAGATGACAGTCTTTCCAAACGTCCTATGGACCGTGTGACGATTCCATTGAAAAAAATGGGCGTCAGCATTTCAGGGCAAACTGAGCGAGACCTGCCTCCCCTTCACTTAAAAGGAACGAAAAATTTAACACCTATTCATTATGAGTTGCCAATTGCCTCTGCCCAAGTCAAGTCCGCCTTGATCTTTGCGGCCTTGCAGGTTCAGGGGGAGTCTGTTATTATCGAAAAAGAGTGCACTCGTAATCATACTGAAGATATGTTGCAACAATTTGGTGGTCATTTAAGTGTGGATGGCAAGAAAATCACAGTCCAAGGACCGCAAAAATTGACAGGACAAAAGGTGGTTGTTCCAGGAGATATTTCCAGTGCAGCCTTTTGGCTAGTCGCAGGTTTGATTGTTCCAAATTCTCGTGTGGTGCTTAAAAATGTGGGCATCAACGAAACGCGTACTGGTATCATTGATGTCATTCGCGCCATGGGTGGAAAATTAGAAGTTACTGAAATTGACCCAGTCGCTAAATCTGCTACTTTGACTGTTGAGTCTTCTGACTTGAAAGGAACAGAGATTGGTGGCGCTTTGATTCCACGCTTGATTGATGAATTGCCAGTTATCGCTCTGCTTGCGACTCAAGCCCAAGGTGTAACAGTTATCAAGGATGCTGAGGAGCTCAAGGTTAAGGAAACAGACCGCATTCAGGTTGTGGCAGACGCTTTAAATAGCATGGGTGCGGATATCACACCTACAGCAGATGGAATGATTATCAAAGGGAAATCAGCCCTTCACGGTGCTAGAGTCAATACATTTGGAGATCACCGTATCGGTATGATGACAGCCATCGCAGCCCTCTTGGTTGCAGATGGAGAGGTGAAGCTTGATCGTGCAGAAGCCATCAATACCAGCTACCCTAGCTTCTTTGATGATTTGGAGAGCTTGATTCATGGCTAAGGTGTTATTAGGCTTTATGGGGGCTGGTAAATCGACTATTGCAAGAGGCTTGGACCCTAATTACCTTGATATGGATGCCCTGATTGAGAAACGCTTAGGTATGTCCATTGCGGAATTTTTCGTGGAAAAGGGAGAAGAAGCCTTTCGTCAGATAGAATCAGAAGTCCTAGCTGATTTACTACAAAGAGACCAAGTTGTGTCAACTGGTGGAGGAGTGGTCGTTTCTCAGCGAAATCGTGACTTACTAAAGACAAATTCTGATAATATCTACCTGAAAGCTGATTTTGACACCCTCTACCAACGCATATCAGCTGATAAAGACAATCAGCGCCCGCTTTTTCTAAATAATAGCAAGGAAGAATTAGCAGCTATTTTCCAAGAAAGACAGACTTGGTATGAGGAAGTTGCCAGTCGGGTTTTGGATGTGACCAAGCTAAGCCCAGAGGAAATTATAGAGGAACTGAGATGAAAATTGCTTATCTAGGTCCCAAGGGATCATTTTCACACCACGTTGTGCAGACAGCTTTTCCTCAGGAGGAATTGCAAGCCTTTGCCAATATTACAGATGTTATCAAGGCCTATGAGCAAGGCTTGGTGGACTATTCTGTGGTGCCAGTTGAAAATTCTATCGAGGGTAGTGTTCATGAAACCTTGGACTACCTTTTTCATCAGGCTCGTATTCAAGCAGTGGCAGAAATCGTTCAGCCCATTCACCAGCAGTTGATGGTAGTCCCAGGTCATACTAAGATTGAAAAGATTTTTTCTCATCCACAGGCCTTAGCTCAAGGAAAGAAATTTATCGATGAACAGTATCCAGATGCTCAAATTGAGGTGACAGCCAGTACAGCTTATGCTGCCCGCTTTATTTCTGAACATCCAGACCATCCTTATGCAGCGATTGCACCAAGAAGTTCTGCTGAAGAATATGGCTTGGAACTGATTGCCGAGGATATTCAAGAAATGGAAGCCAATTTCACACGTTTCTGGGTTTTGGGAGCTGAAAAGTCTTCTATTCCCTTGAAAGCACAAACTGAGAAAATGACTTTGGCCTTGACCTTACCGGACAACCTTCCAGGTGCCCTTTATAAGGCTCTGTCGACCTTTGCTTGGAGAGGAATTGACCTGACAAAAATTGAAAGTCGGCCACTCAAGACAGCACTGGGCGAATACTTTTTCATTATTGATGTGGACTATGCCGATAAGGACTTGGTCCACTTTGCCCAAAAAGAATTAGAAGCCATCGGAATCCAGTATAAGGTTCTGGGTGCCTATCCCATTTATCCAATATCAGACCATGGAAAGGAGAGAAGATGAGTAAAGAAAATCCTTTAAACCATCACGAGCAGTTACGTTATGACTATCTCTTTAAAAATATTCATTACCTCAATGAGCGAGAGAAAAAAGAGTTTGCATACCTGCAAGGTAAGTTAAATATGGCTAGTAGTAGTGAAGCTTCTCCAGAAATTCATAATGAAAATCACGATATGGAAGAGTCTTTTATGGAACCAATCAATCAGTCTCCTCTTCCATCCTATGGCAACCGAAGTCGTGCAAAAAAATACCAGAAAAGCCATTCTCTTCCAAAGGTTAAGTCCAAGAAACGTAAGATTCGTTGGGGGCGCATTTTTGCAGGATTGCTTGCCCTTCTAGCCTGTGTCGGTTTTGGTATGATTTTTATGTTCCTAAAAGGCTATTCAAATGCGGACCCAAATAAACCTGCCAATGCTAAGGCAGCTCAAGTAGAAGTTTTTCATGGTCAAGATACCAAGGATGGAGTTAATATTTTGATTATGGGGACGGATGGACGGATTGGCCAAAATAGTGCTGAGACGAGAACGGACTCTATTATGGTACTAAATGTTGGTGGCTCAGATAAGAAAATTAAGCTGGTCAGCTTCATGCGTGATAACTTAGTTTATATTGATGGATATAGTAAGATTATCAATGGAAAGAAACAAACAGATAACAAGTTAAATGTAGCCTATGAACTAGGGGAACAGGAAGGCCAAAAAGGAGCAGAAATGGTTCGCCAAGTATTGAAAGATAATTTTGACTTGGACATTAAGTACTATGCCTTGGTTGATTTTCAGGCCTTTGCAACCGCTATTGACACTCTCTTCCCTGATGGGGTGACGATTGATGCCAAATTCTCAACCTTAGAAGGTCAACCTTTAACCGAAGCTACGGTGGGAGATGACTTGCATGCTACAGAAACAGAGTCTCCAACCCAGACTATCAAAGTTGGGAAACAGCAGATGAACGGTTCAACCTTGCTCAATTATGCTCGCTTCCGTGATGATGATGAAGGTGATTACGGTCGTACCAAGAGACAACAGCAAGTGCTGACAGCTGTTCTGCAGCAACTCAAGGATCCAACTAAACTTTTTACTGGATCAGAAGCACTTGGTAAGGTCTTTGGGATGACCTCTACGAATGTTCCCTATAGTTTCTTATTGACAAATGGTTTATCCTTCCTAGATGGAGCGCAAAATGGCATTGAGAGATTAACGGTTCCAGAACTAGGTGATTGGGTAGATGATTATGATGTTTATGGAGGACAGGCACTCTTAGTAGACCAAAATAAATATCAAACTAAACTTTCTCAAATGGGAATGAGATAAGATAAGACAAAATTCCAAATAAAAAACTATACTTTAAATATAAAATAACGATCCTTGGACAATAGTCCCTTATCTCCAAAAAAAGCAACGGATTTGCCGTTGCTTTTTTACATGGTTGCGATAGTCTTTGTAAAATAGAATTGCTTAATAAACCATTTAGAAAGGCTATCCCATGCATTTTCACTATAACACAAATCAAACAACTATACCACTAGAAATCAGTTCTTTCTTACCACAAGATCATCTTGTCTTTACTATTGAAAAAGTGGTGAATACCTTGGAAGATTGTCACTTTGACGCCTTCTATCATTCCTTTGGTCAGCCGTCTTATCACCCTAAAATGTTTGTATCTACTCTTTTATTTTCCTATTTACAAGAGATTTTCTCTGGTCAAGAAATTGCTAATGAAGAGTATACAAGTTATTCTGAAACAGATCCTTTGAAAATCAAAAACGATAAAAGAAAGAAACCCATAGGTACAGTCCGTCAGGTGATTGAAAACGAGACTGGATTGAAGGTTTACGTAGTTGAGAGTTCAGACCGATCTTTATGGTATACTATAAGTAAATCAGCGCATGATATATTTAGCGCATGATATATTTGTAAAATAACATAAGGGAGATGTCATGAAGTCATTAAAAATTGTAGGAATTGTTTTAGCTAGTTTGTTGGTTATCGTTGGATTAAGCATAGGAGGATATAAAGTAATGAAACAAGTAGAACAAGATGAGATGGTGAAAATTGTAGAGAGTGAGGAAGTCAAAAAGATTGTTGAAAATAAACTTAAATATCTAGATAGTGAGGCCTTAACAAAAGAAGGTACAATAAAATCGTATGAAATTGATATCGACTCAATTAAGCATAATCCCATGGGTGGTATTGATTTTAAAGTATATGTAAATTCAGATAAAAAACTAAGAGTAATGTATGGATTAGAGAAAGATAGCATTACTGGAAAAATTGAATATTCAGGTGGCGGCTATTCTGCTCAACTTGCAGAATTGTTAAAAAAGGTGAAAAAATGATACAAAAATATACGGAACATGATAGACAAAAAATTGCTGCTAGAGAATATACGGAGTATACGAAGGATGATCCAATTGATATTGGAACTGATAAAAATCCTAATGTAATCGGCACAGTTCGTCAGGTGATTGAAAACGAGACAGGGTTGAAGGTTTATGTAGTTGAGAGTCCAGACAAATCTTTACGGTATACTATAAGTAAATCAGTA
>NZ_JVJI01000106.1:0-448 GCF_001072665.1 Streptococcus pseudopneumoniae
ATTCCCCATGAAAAGCGTATCTCGGATGAGATTATAGGATTTCGTATGGGCATCCCCTGCATTTCCAAGTTGGATGTTATGAATCCCTTCCGCTGCATTAGACGCCCCATAAGCAAACGACCCCAGTCCTGCGGTTAAGCCAGCCCCAACAACCAAGGGTGTCGCAAAACCCATGCTTCCTACAATCGCAAGAATACTAAACGCAACAGTCACCACACCAAGTGCTAGGTCTTTCCAACCGTTCTTGGCTCGATCCTCTGCAGCCAAGGCCTCAAAACGAGCCTTGTCTCTCTCCTGAGCAGCTTGTACGCGTTCAACACGACTCTCCATCTGCTTGGTTGCCTGTTGGTAGGCTATCGCAAAGCGTTGGACAGACTGGAGTTTAGCGAAATCACCCGACTGATAAGTCCCTACAGTCCGTGTCTTCCCTGCATGCTCTGCGATCAAG
>NZ_JVJI01000107.1:0-956 GCF_001072665.1 Streptococcus pseudopneumoniae
TACTTCGGTGCTTCGACCTCTACTTTCACCTTATTGAGACTAAACTTGCTGGCTGCTGAGGAGGCCTCATAACCTCCTACGATATTCCCGATAAAGTTTGCGGTTTGAGCGTCTTCCTCACTACCACCTAGGAGCTTAGTCCCATGATAGGCAACCTGACCCGCTGTATAGAGATTCATTTCTCTTAGAATACAACATAATTATACAAAGTCTAATTGAATAGTTTGATTGCTCTCCATTTTTTTAGCTGTATTAATAATATTCTCTATTTCTCTTTGAGTTATCGGAAGATTATCATGAGGGGGCTCCCATTGTGTCATACTATCTTTATAAACAACAAATTTTTTATTGATCAGCAATTCTCCTTGTGCTTTTAATAGGAAACCATTCTCTAAATCAAAAGTAATTGTTGATCTTGTTCCTGTAATTTTCATTTCTACCTCTCGAATATAATTTTTTCTACCCCTGTTTTAGGATCTATTGTCGTAACCTTAGTAACATTTGGATTGGCCTTCAATCTTGGTAGTTCGATGTTTTCCCAAATATTTCCTGGTCGTAGTTCGCTACCAACTACAGCTCTTATTTCACCAGATACTTGCTCTGCGTAAACATTCGAAGCTTCCTCCCAAGCTGTTACACTTGAAGGAGTATTAAAATCCCATTCAGGCATTACAATATTCGTATCATCAATCGTAGATTCTAATGTAACTCCTCCTTTATTTTTTGCTATTTTTTTCGCAACATCCATTCCTCCAATGCCATCTGTTCGTCCTGACCAGAAAAAAGCCGTATCTGGATCAGTTTTCAATCTACCTCTTATTAACTCAACATCAAAGTCAGTTTGAGTAAAATCTATTTTTGAATATCGATTTGGAGAAACAGGTTGATTCAAGCTAAACTTGCTGGCTGCTGAGGAGACCGCATAACCTCCTACGATATTCCCGATAAAGTTTGCG
>NZ_JVJI01000108.1:0-15403 GCF_001072665.1 Streptococcus pseudopneumoniae
AGGCTGTACTTGAGTACGGCAAGGCGACGTTGACGCGGTTTGAATTTGATTTTCGAAGAGTATAAACTGCTAACTATAAAAGGTTTTATTAGCCTAGAAAAATAAAAGGAGTATACA
This sequence comes from Streptococcus pseudopneumoniae, assembly GCF_001072665.1. GTDB lineage: Bacteria > Bacillota > Bacilli > Lactobacillales > Streptococcaceae > Streptococcus > Streptococcus pseudopneumoniae_S. The sequence goes on from NZ_JVJI01000108.1 coordinate 118, forward strand.
ATATGTCTATTGTTATCGGTGCAGATGCTGCAGGTTTGAGATTGAAAGAAGTTGTGAAAGACTTCTTGGAAAAAGAAAACTTCCACGTTGTGGATGTTACAGCTGAAGGTCAAGACTTTGTTGATGTAACTCTTGCTGTTGCTGCAGAAGTAAACAAAGAAGAACAAAACCTTGGTATCGTGATTGATGCTTATGGAGCTGGTCCATTTATGGTTGCAACTAAGATCAAAGGAATGGTTGCTGCAGAAGTTTCTGACGAACGTTCAGCTTATATGACTCGTGGCCACAACAACTCACGTATGATCACTATGGGTGCACAACTTGTCGGTGATGAATTGGCTAAAAATATCGCAAAAGGATTTGTTAACGGTAAATATGACGGTGGTCGTCACCAAATTAGGGTCGACATGTTGAACAAAATGTGCTAATTAGATTACAGTAAGAAAGGTAAGTTAAAAATGAGAATTGCAATTGGATGTGACCACATCGTAACAGATGAAAAAATGGCGGTTTCAGAATTTTTGAAATCAAAAGGATATGAAGTCATTGACTTTGGTACATATGACCATACACGTACTCACTACCCAATCTTTGGTAAAAAAGTAGGTGAAGCTGTAACTAGCGGTCAAGCTGATCTTGGGGTATGTATCTGTGGTACTGGTGTTGGTATCAACAACGCTGTAAATAAAGTTCCTGGTGTTCGTTCTGCCTTGGTTCGTGATATGACAACAGCTCTTTATGCTAAAGAACAATTGAACGCTAACGTTATCGGTTTTGGTGGTAAGATTACTGGTGAATTGCTCATGTGTGATATCATCGAAGCTTTCATCCATGCTGAATATAAACCATCTGAAGAAAATAAAAAATTGATTGCGAAAATTGAACACGTTGAAAGTCACAATGCTCAACAAACAGACGCAAACTTCTTCACTGAATTCCTCGAAAAATGGGATCGCGGAGAATACCACGACTAAGAGGTGACCTATGATTTTAACAGTCACAATGAACCCATCCATTGATATTTCCTATCCTTTGGATGAGTTGAAGATTGATACTGTCAATCGTGTGGTGGATGTAACCAAAACGGCTGGTGGTAAGGGACTCAATGTTACCCGAGTACTTTCAGAATTTGGGGATTCTGTTCTTGCTACTGGTTTAGTGGGTGGCAAACTTGGTGAGTTTTTGGTTGAACATATCGATGATAATGTTAAGAAAGATTTCTTTTCTATTCAGGGAGAAACTCGTAACTGTATCGCTATTCTTCACGGAGACAACCAAACAGAAGTTCTTGAAAAAGGTCCTGAAGTATTGGAACAGGAAGGTCAAGACTTTTTGGAACATTTCAAAAAACTCCTGGAGTCAGTTGAAGTAGTTGCTATTTCAGGTAGTCTGCCAGCTGGCCTTCCAGTTGATTACTATGCGAGCTTGGTAGAACTTGCTAACCAAGCTGGCAAACCTGTAGTCTTGGACTGCTCTGGTGCGGCTCTTCAGGCGGTTCTTGAATCACCACATAAACCAACAGTCATCAAACCAAATAATGAGGAATTGTCTCAACTTCTAGGTAGAGAAGTTTCTGAGGATTTGGATGAATTAAAAGAAGTCCTTCAAGAACCTTTGTTTGCAGGTATTGAATGGATTATCGTTTCACTTGGTGCTAACGGTGCCTTTGCCAAACATGGTGACACTTTCTACAAGGTAGATATTCCTAGAATTCAGGTAGTCAACCCTGTTGGATCTGGAGATTCTACAGTTGCTGGAATTTCTTCAGGTTTACTTCATAAAGAATCGGATGCAGAATTACTCATCAAGGCAAATGTCCTTGGTATGCTCAATGCTCAAGAAAAAATGACTGGTCATGTCAATATGGCCAACTATCAAGTTCTATATGATCAATTAATAGTAAAAGAGGTATAAAATGGCTTTAACAGAACAAAAACGTGCACGCTTAGAAAAACTTTCTGATGAAAATGGTATCATCTCAGCTCTTGCATTTGACCAACGTGGTGCTTTGAAACGCCTCATGGCTCAACACCAAACAGAAGAACCAACTGTAGCTCAAATGGAAGAACTTAAAGTCTTGGTAGCAGATGAATTGACTAAATACGCATCATCTATGCTTCTTGACCCTGAATATGGACTTCCAGCAACTAAAGCTCTTGATGAAAAAGCTGGCCTTCTTCTCGCTTATGAGAAAACAGGTTATGATACAACAAGCACAAAACGCTTGCCAGACTGCTTGGATGTTTGGTCTGCAAAACGTATTAAAGAAGAAGGTGCAGATGCAGTTAAATTCTTGCTTTACTATGATGTAGATAGCTCAGACGAACTTAACCAAGAGAAACAAGCCTATATCGAACGTATCGGTTCTGAGTGTGTGGCTGAAGATATCCCATTCTTCCTTGAAATCCTAGCTTACGATGAAAAAATTGCTGACGCTGGTTCTGTAGAATATGCGAAAGTAAAACCACACAAAGTTATCGGTGCTATGAAAGTCTTCTCAGACCCACGCTTTAACATTGATGTCTTGAAAGTTGAAGTTCCTGTTAACATTAAATATGTTGAAGGCTTCGCTGAAGGTGAAGTAGTTTATACACGTGAAGAAGCAGCAGCCTTCTTCAAAGCCCAAGATGAAGCAACTAACTTGCCATACATCTACTTGAGTGCTGGTGTATCAGCTAAACTCTTCCAAGATACTCTTGTATTTGCCCATGAATCAGGTGCAAACTTTAACGGAGTTCTTTGTGGCCGTGCTACATGGGCTGGATCAGTTGAAGCATACATCAAAGATGGTGAAGCAGCAGCTCGCGAATGGCTTCGCACAACTGGATTTGAAAACATTGATGAGCTCAATAAAGTCCTTCAAACAACAGCAACTTCATGGAAAGAACGCGTGTAAGCAAGTCCTCCTAGGTTAGGAACATGAATCTAAAAAAATTTTAAAAAAGTTGTATGTAAAGGTTTACAAAATAACTTACTTGTGCTATACTTAAATCACAAGTTAATACAAGGTGAGTGTTACTAAGTAATATTAGGCATGATCACAGGTGAATTAGAAATCGGCTGATTTTCTAGTTCATTTGTGGTCATTTTTTATACTCATATACCTTTAAGATGTAAAAGGAGGTTGACATGTATCGAATTCTAAATCCAATGAATCACAATGTCTCGCTTGTCAGAAATGATAAAGGAGAAGAAGTGATTGTGATCGGTAAGGGGATTGCATTTGGAAAGAAGAAGGGGGATTTGATTGCTGAACATCAGGTTGAGAAAATCTTTCGGATGAAGACCGAAGAGTCAAGAGAAAACTTTATGGCTCTCCTCAAAGATGTTCCGCTTGATTTTATCACAGTGACCTATGAAATCATTGATAAGCTATCAAAGAAATATCATTATCCGATTCAAGAGTATCTCTACGTAACCTTGACAGATCATATTTACTGTTCTTACCAAGCTCTAGCACAAGGAAGGTACAAGGATAGTAATCTGCCAGATATTTCTGCCAAGTATCCTGTCGCTTTTCAAATCGCAAAGGAAGCTTTTGAAATTTACTGTCAGAAGCTAGCAGATCATTTTCCTGAGGACGAAATTATTCGGATTGCTTATCATTTCATTAATGCCGAAGGTGAAAATGAAGTGGAACTTGTGGAGTCGATTGATAAGAGGAAAGAAATTCTCAGGAATGTTGAAGAAGTTTTAACGGACTATGCAATTCAACGAACCAAAGAGAATAACCATTTCTATGATCGTTTTATGATTCATCTGAATTATTTCTTGGATTATTTAGACAGATCTAGAGATGATAACCAATCACTTCTGGATATGGAAGATCATATTAAACAATCCTATCCAAAAGCCTTCGAGATTGGTTCCAAGATCTATGATGTGATTACGCAACATACGGGTCTTGATTTGTATAAAAGTGAACGAGTTTATCTAGTTCTACATATCCAACGTTTATTGTCATAAAAATTTATTTAAAACTATATAAGGAGAATTCTATCATGAATAGAGAAGAAGTAACATTGTTAGGTTTTGAAATCGTAGCCTATGCTGGCGATGCTCGTTCAAAACTATTGGAAGCTTTAAAGGCTGCTGAAGCTGGTGATTTTGCGAAAGCGGACAGATTAGTTGAGGAAGCTGGTTCTTGCATTGCTGAAGCTCACCACGCGCAAACAAGTCTATTGACTAAGGAAGCTTCTGGTGAGGACTTAGCGTATAGTGTGACCATGATGCACGGTCAAGATCACTTGATGACAACTATTTTGTTAAAAGATTTGATGCACCATTTAATTGAACTGTACAAGAGAGGAGTTAAATAATGAATAAATTAATTGCATTTATTGAGAAAGGAAAACCTTTCTTTGAGAAATTATCTCGTAATATCTATCTTCGTGCTATTCGTGATGGTTTCATTGCAGGTATGCCTGTTATTCTCTTCTCAAGTATCTTTATCTTGATTGCTTTTGTACCAAACTCATGGGGCTTTAAATGGTCTGATGAAGTTGTATCCTTTCTGATGAAACCTTATAGCTATTCTATGGGTATTCTGGCTCTCTTGGTAGCTGGTACAACAGCTAAGTCATTGACCGACTCAGTAAACCGTAGCATGGAGAAAACCAATCAAATCAACTATATGTCAACATTGTTGGCAGCAATTGTTGGTTTGTTGATGTTGGCAGCTGATCCTATCGAAAATGGTCTAGCTACTGGATTCTTGGGGACAAAAGGTTTGCTTTCAGCCTTCCTTGCTGCCTTTGTGACTGTGGCTATCTATAAGGTCTGTGTTAAGAACAACGTTACCATTCGTATGCCGGACGAAGTTCCGCCAAATATCTCCCAAGTATTTAAAGACGTTATTCCATTTACTCTATCAGTTGTTTCACTTTATGCTCTTGATTTACTAGCTCGTCACTTTGTTGGTGCAAGCGTAGCTGAATCAATCGGTAAATTCTTTGCACCATTATTCTCTGCAGCTGATGGCTATCTTGGTATTACCATTATCTTTGGTGCCTTTGCCTTCTTCTGGTTTGTTGGTATCCATGGTCCATCTATTGTTGAACCTGCTATCGCAGCTATTACCTATGCAAATGCCGAAGTCAACTTGAACCTTCTCCAACAAGGTATGCACGCTGACAAGATTCTTACTTCTGGTACACAAATGTTTATCGTTACCATGGGTGGTACTGGTGCGACACTGGTTGTTCCATTCATGTTCATGTGGTTAACAAAATCAAAACGTAACCGTGCCATCGGTCGTGCTTCAGTAGTTCCAACATTCTTTGGTGTAAATGAACCAATCTTGTTTGGTGCACCGCTTGTATTGAATCCAATCTTCTTCATTCCATTTATTTTTGCTCCTATCGCAAACGTTTGGATCTTTAAATTCTTCATTGAAACTCTTGGAATGAATTCATTTACTGCTAATCTACCATGGACAACCCCAGCTCCACTAGGTCTAGTTCTTGGTACTAACTTCCAAGTTCTATCATTCATTCTTGCTGCCCTTCTAATCGTGGTTGATGTAGTCATTTACTATCCATTCCTTAAAGTCTATGATGAACAAATTCTTGAAGAAGAACGTTCAGGTAAGTCTAATGATGAATTGAAAGAAAAAGTTGCTGCAAACTTCAACACTGCAAAAGCGGATGCTATTCTTGAAAAAGCGGGTGTCGATGCAGCACAAAATACCATCACTGAAGAAACAAATGTCCTCGTTCTCTGTGCAGGTGGAGGGACAAGTGGACTTCTTGCGAATGCTTTGAATAAGGCAGCAGCAGAATACAATGTCCCTGTGAAAGCAGCAGCAGGTGGCTATGGTGCTCACCGTGAAATGTTACCAGAGTTTGATTTGGTTATCCTTGCCCCTCAAGTTGCTTCAAACTTTGAAGACATGAAAGCAGAAACAGATAAACTCGATATTAAACTTGCGAAAACAGAGGGAGCTCAATACATCAAATTAACTCGTGATGGAAAAGGTGCTCTTGCATTTGTACAAGCGCAATTCGATTAACGATAGGGACTCTGAAACAGTCTCCTATCGTTACGGAAATCGCTATGGCGAATTTCCTAATTGCCTTGTTAATTCGTCGGTAAAAAGATATCGTTTTTACCTTCTCATGTCACAATTCGATTAACGATAGGGACTCTGAAATAGTCTCCTCTCGTTACGGAAATCGCTATGGCAAATTTCCTAATCGCCTTATTAATTCGTCGGTAAAAAGATATCGTTTTTACCTCCTCATGTTACAATTCGGTGACTTGATACAAGAAGTGAGATGGAGAAGGATGGCTCACTGACTCCTCTCCTCTCACTTTTACTTTATTTAAATCAAGAAATAGGTGAAAAAAATGACAAAAACATTACCAAAAGACTTTATTTTTGGTGGCGCAACAGCTGCCTATCAAGCAGAAGGTGCTACACATACTGATGGTAAAGGACCAGTAGCGTGGGATAAATATCTTGAAGATAACTACTGGTACACTGCAGAACCAGCCAGTGATTTTTACAATCGATACCCAGTTGACCTCAAGTTGGCAGAAGAGTATGGTGTCAATGGCATTCGAATTTCTATTGCTTGGTCACGTATTTTCCCAACAGGCTACGGTCAAGTAAATCAAAAGGGTGTTGAATTTTATCATAATCTATTTGCAGAGTGCCACAAACGTCACGTTGAGCCCTTTGTAACTCTTCATCACTTTGATACGCCAGAAACTCTCCACTCAAATGGAGACTTCTTAAACCGTGAAAATATCGAACACTTTGTAGATTACGCTGCATTCTGTTTTGAAGAATTTCCAGAAGTAAACTATTGGACAACCTTTAATGAAATTGGCCCAATCGGTGATGGTCAATACTTGGTTGGTAAATTCCCTCCAGGAATTCAGTACGACCTTGCCAAAGTTTTCCAATCGCACCACAATATGATGGTTTCTCATGCGCGTGCAGTCAAGCTATATAAAGATAAAGGTTATAAAGGTGAAATTGGTGTTGTTCACGCTCTGCCAACTAAGTATCCTTTGGATCCTAAAAATCCAGCAGATGTTCGTGCAGCAGAGTTGGAAGATATTATTCACAATAAATTTATCTTGGATGCAACTTATCTTGGACACTATTCAGATGAAACGATGGAAGGTGTCAACCATATCTTATCAGTTAATGGTGGTAGCTTAGATCTTCGTGAAGAAGATTTCGAAGTATTAGAAGCCACAAAAGACTTGAATGACTTCCTTGGAATTAATTACTATATGAGTGATTGGATGGAAGCCTTTGATGGAGAGACTGAAATTATCCATAATGGTAAGGGTGAAAAAGGAAGTTCCAAATACCAAATCAAAGGTGTTGGTCGTCGTGTAGCTCCTGACTATGTGCCACGCACGGACTGGGATTGGATTATATACCCTCAAGGTCTGTATGACCAAATCATTCGTGTGAAGAAAGATTATCCGAACTACAAGAAGATTTACATCACTGAAAATGGTCTTGGATATAAAGATGAGTTCGTTGATAACACTGTTTACGATGATGGCCGTATTGATTACGTGAAACAACACTTGGAAGTATTATCTGATGCTATTGCTGATGGTGCAAACGTCAAAGGATACTTCATCTGGTCATTGATGGATGTCTTCTCATGGTCAAATGGGTATGAAAAACGCTACGGTCTCTTTTATGTAGACTTTGAAACTCAAGAACGTTATCCTAAGAAATCAGCTCACTGGTACAAGAAAGTAGCAGAAAGTCAGATTATAGACTAGTAGAATTAGTAATTAGACATAGAATTCTAGTGAGGTAAAAGATGTTCAAAAATTTTATCCAATCAATTTATGAAAAAGTTTATATTATTAATTTTGATAAATGTTCTCAAATACCTTGTTTGACTAATGAGGAGCTGAAAAATCTTGGGAAATGGTATGTCTCTACCGGCAAAGAATGGATTTGCCATTCAGACTATGAGCTGGAAGAATTTAAAAATATCTTTTTAAATTTTATCAGTCCTGAAGAACGGGATAATATCTCCTTTGATTCAGATTTTATGCCGTTTCAACAATCATAAAGAATCTAGGAAACTCTTTGTAAAAATCTTCATCAAAAAATGCGTCATATCAAGATTCTTATTTTCTTGATATGACGCATTTTATATTTTATCAATCCTCAGTTTTATGGTTTAGAAAGAATAATTTTTGTTTGTTTTGAAAGTTGTTCAAACGTTTCTTTGCTCAGTTTAGAATCTGAAACGATGGTATCAATATCAGAGATATTGTAGAAGGTATAGAAATCAAATTTATTGAACTTACTATGGTCAGCTAGTAAGTATTTTTTATTGGAATTATTGAGGGCGATGCGTTGGGATTCACCTTCTTCTTCACTAAAGGTCGCAATCGCATTGTCCTGAATACCATTACAGCTAACGAAGGCTTTAGAAAATTGTAAATTAGCCAAGTTTTGCAAGGTTAGTGTTCCCACAAAGGCTCCAGTGATAGAGCGATAGTTTCCACCAATTAAAATCAAATCTGTTAGTTTTCGTTCGTTTAGGATGAGAAAGACTGGTAAACTGTTTGTTACAACACGAATATTATCAATTGGAAGTTCACGAGCAAAAGATTCCAAGGTTGTCCCTGGCCCAATAAAAATGGTTTCACCCTCATCAATTAAATGGCCTGCAAAACGGCTGATTTCTTGTTTTTCTGCGATTTGTAAGCCTTGTTTTTCAATATTGGAACGCTCATTATTTAAAATAGAACCTGTGCGAATTTTCTCAGCTCCACCGTGAACCCGAACAAGTAAATCCTTGTCTGCCAACTCTTGCAAGTAGCGTCTAGCAGTCATATCTGACACATCCAAGCGAGTCATGATTTCTTTTACAGTAATAGTTCCCTTTGTATTTACCGTTTCTAGAATATTATCTAGTTTTTCCTGCTTTAACATCGTTATCACCTCTATTTCTATTACTATTTTATCATAAAGTATTCAATCAATCAATTTAAAAAACAAAAGAAAACAAAAACAAAAATATCATGGTTGTTTTAAACAAGCCATGATATTTGTTATCAGTTCTGGGATAATTGAATTAGTCCAAACCGTAGTTGTAGTCATCGTCTTGCATAGCTTCAACTTCACCAAGAAGGTAACCATTTCCGACTTGAGAGAAGAAGTCGTGGTTGGATGTTCCTGTTGAAATACCGTTCATAACGATTGGGTTGACATCATCAGCTGAATCTGGGAAGAGTGGATCTTGTCCCAGGTTCATGAGTGCTTTGTTAGCATTGTAGCGAAGGAAGGTCTTGACTTCTTCAGTCCAACCAACACCGTCATAGAGGCTTTCTGTATAGCCTTCTTCATTCTCGTAGAGAGTGTAGAGCAGATCGTACATCCATTCTTTGAGTTTTTCTTGCTCTTCTTCAGGTAATTCATTGAAACCAAGTTGGAATTTGTAACCAATGTAGGTTCCGTGAACAGATTCATCACGAATAATTAATTTGATGATTTCCGCAACGTTGGCTAGCTTGTTGTTACCGAGATAGTAGAGGGGAGTGAAGAAACCAGAGTAGAAGAGGAAAGTTTCAAGGAAGACGCTGGCAACTTTCTTTTCAAGTGGGCTACCGTTTAGGTAGATTTCGTTGACAATCTCAGCCTTCTTTTGTAGGTAAGGATTGGTATTGGTCCATTCGAAAATTTCTTCAATCTCAGCTTTGGTATTCAAGGTAGAAAAGATTGATGAGTAAGATTTTGCGTGGACAGATTCCATAAATTGGATGTTATTGAAAACAGCTTCCTCATGTGGTGTACGGATGTCTGCGCGAAGGGCTTGAACCCCAGTTTCAGATTGCATAGTGTCGAGAAGGGTTAAACCACCAAAGACTTTTCCAACCAAGTCTTTTTCTACATTTGATAGCTTTCTCCAGTCATCCAAGTCATTTGACAAAGGAATACGTGTATCAAGCCAGAATTGCTCCGTCAGTTTTTCCCAAGTTGATTTGTCGATGACATCTTCGATGGCATTCCAGTTAATGGCTTTGTAGTAAGTTTCCATTTGAAATCTCTTTCTGTGTTTAGTATTGCGAACTCACAATTATTTCTATTTTATCATAATCCTAGAGGAGTATCGCACAAAAAGTCGGAAGCCCGACTTTTTGTTATTTCATAGTATAGATGCTTATTCTAGTTTAGCAGGGTGAATGAATCACTTATTTGAGAAAATGTAGTTTCCTCCAACAAAGATTAAATCACACAGCTTTCACATTGGTTAGCACCGACTTCTCCACCATCATCTGTAAAGGTACGGACGTAGTAGATAGACTTGATTCCCTTGTTAAAGGCATAGTTACGAAGGATAGACAAGTCACGTGTCGTTTGTTTATTTTCCTTCTTCCATTCGTAAAGACCTTTTGGAATGTCACTACGCATGAAGAGTGTGAGTGAAAGTCCTTGGTCCACGTGCTCAGTTGCAGCAGCATAGACATCAATCACTTTACGCATATCCATGTCGTAAGCAGAAGTGTAGTAAGGAATGGTTTCTGTTGACAAGCCAGCAGCAGGATAGTAGATTTTACCGATTTTCTTTTCTTGACGTTCTTCGATACGTTGCGTAATCGGGTGGATAGAAGCAGAAACGTCGTTGATGTAACTGATAGAACCATTTGGCGCTACAGCAAGGCGGTTTTGGTGGTAAAGACCATCTGCTTGAACCTTGTCGCGAAGTTCAGCCCAATCAGCAGCACTTGGGATAAAGACATCTTTGAAGAGTTCCTTAACACGTTCTGATTTTGGAACAAACTCGCCAGTTACATACTTGTCAAAGTAGCTTCCGTTAGCATAGTCTGATTTTTCAAAGTTATGGAAGGTAATACCACGTTCACGCGCGATATTGTTTGATTCTACCAAGGTCCAGTAGTTCATAAGCATAAAGTAGATGCTTGTAAATTCAACAGACTCAGGCGATCCATATTCAATCAATTGTTGGGCAAGGTAGCTGTGAAGTCCCATGGCACCGAGACCAAAGGTGTGGGCTTGGCTATTTCCATGGTCGATAGTAGGAACAGCTACGATGTGCGAACTATCTGTAACGAAAGTAAGGGCACGAACCATAGCACGGATAGAACGACCAAAATCAGGTGAGGTCATCATGTTAACCACGTTGGTTGAACCAAGGTTACATGAAACGTCCGTTCCCATTTGAAGGAATTCTTGAGCATCGTTGATCAAGCTTGGTTCTTGAACTTGAAGAATTTCAGAACACAAGTTACTCATGATAATCTTACCATCAACAGGATTTGCACGGTTAGCCGTATCAATGTTGACTACATAAGGGTAGCCAGATTCTTGTTGCAATTTAGAGATTTCAGTTTCCAAATCACGCGCCTTGATTTTTGTCTTGCGGATATTTGGATTTGCGACTAGCTCATCGTATTTTTCAGTGATGTCGATGTAGTTAAATGGCACACCGTATTCAAGCTCTACAGAATAAGGGCTGAAGAGGTACATTTCTTCATTTTTACGTGCTAATTCGTAGAATTTATCGGGCACCACAACACCAAGTGAAAGGGTCTTAACACGAACTTTTTCATCGGCGTTTTCTTTCTTAGTGGAAAGGAAGGCGATAATATCTGGGTGGAAAACGTTGAGGTAGACAACACCGGCACCTTGACGTTGTCCCAATTGGTTTGAGTAAGAGAAGCTATCTTCGAAAAGCTTCATAACTGGAACGACGCCAGAAGCTGCTCCTTCATAGCCTTTGATAGGTGCACCAGCTTCACGAAGGTTGCTGAGAGTAATTCCCACACCACCACCGATACGTGAAAGTTGAAGAGCTGAGTTGATAGAACGTCCGATAGAGTTCATATCATCAGTTACTTGGATCAGGAAACATGATACCAATTCACCACGACGAGCGCGTCCAGCATTCAAGAAGGAAGGAGTAGCAGGTTGGTAGCGTTGGTGGATGATTTCATTGGCAATATCGATTGCAACAGCTTCATTGCCATCAGCGAAATAAAGGGCGTTAAAGAAGACGCGGTCTTCCATACTTTCAAGATAATATTCACCGTCGTTTGTCTTCAAGGCATATTGATTGTAAAATTTATAAGCTGCCATGAAAGACTTGAATTGGAAATTTTGATCTTTGATAAATTGAGACAATTCTTCCAAAAATTCTGGACGGTATTTCTTGATAAAGGCTGTTTCGATGTAGTTGTGTTCAATGAGGTAGTTGATTTTATCCTTGATTGAATCAAAAACCATAGTGTTTGGAACTACATTTTCTTTAAAGAAAGCATCCAAGGCTTCCTTATCTTTATGAAGCATGATTTGTCCATTGACAGGACGGTTGATTTCGTTATTGAGACGGAAGTAAGTCACGTCTTCAAGATGTTTTAATCCCATAAAATTTCCCTTATCTAATTACAAAAGAAAGGCTTCTAAGTTAGCCCTAGAAGCAGTTTCTTCTGGATGATGTACTAAGATTATGCTAATTGTTTCAATTTTCCTGGTTGGAAACCTGAAAAGACTTCAGTTGGTGTTTGGATAACAGGAGCTGCGCTGAAACCGAGCTCTTTAACTTGATCGATGTATTCAGGTTGCTCATCAAGATTGATTTCACGATAAGCGACATTATTACTGTCCAAGAAACGTTTGGTCATTTTACATTGGACACAGTTGTTTTTAGAATAAACGGTTACCATTGTGTAACTCCTCTTTCAAAATAGATTACTTTCTTAGTATATCAGAAAATAAATTTTTGTCAACGATTTAAAACTAAATATAGTGGTCTATTTTTCTACTCAAGGTCTCAAAACACAACATGTAGTGTTTGTTTTGTAAAATAGTGATGATTATCCTACAAGTAGTTTTTTGGAAAACTATATCCTGTGTTTTGTTATCTAAAATAGAAGATTTTCAGCAAGTTATCTGAAAGGAAATCGAATAAATCCCATAAAATGCTTGAAAAAAATCCTAGAAGATGATATAATACCAAATTGTAAGGGTTATCACATATAACTCAAAAAAGAAAGAACAAAAGGAGAGTCAAACTATGGCTTCTAAAGATTTCCACGTAGTGGCAGAAACAGGTATTCACGCACGTCCAGCAACATTGTTGGTGCAAACTGCTAGCAAATTTGCTTCAGATATCACTCTTGAGTACAAAGGTAAATCAGTTAACCTTAAATCAATCATGGGTGTTATGAGTCTTGGTGTTGGCCAAGGTGCTGACGTAACTATCTCAGCTGAAGGTGCAGATGCAGATGATGCTATCGTTGCAATCTCAGAAACAATGGAAAAAGAAGGATTGGCATAAGGAAAATGACAGAAATGCTTAAAGGAATCGCAGCATCTGACGGTGTTGCAGTTGCAAAAGCATATCTACTCGTTCAACCGGATTTGTCATTCGAGACTGTTTCAGTCGAAGATACAAACGCAGAAGAGGCTCGTTTGGATGTAGCTCTTGAAGCTTCTCAAAACGAGCTTTCTCTTATCCGTGAGAAAGCTGTAGGTACGCTTGGTGAAGAAGCGGCTCAAGTTTTTGACGCTCATTTGATGGTTCTTGCTGACCCAGAATTGATTGGTCAGATTAAAGAAACAATCCGTGCTAAGAAAGTCAATGCTGAAGCAGGTCTTAAAGAAGTGACTGACATGTTCATCACTATCTTTGAAGGCATGGAAGACAACCCATATATGCAAGAACGTGCAGCGGATATCCGTGACGTGACAAAGCGTGTATTGGCAAACCTTCTTGGTAAAAAATTGCCAAACCCAGCTTCTATCAATGAAGAAGTAATCGTCATTGCGCATGACTTGACACCATCTGATACAGCTCAATTGGACAAAAACTTTGTAAAAGCTTTTGTAACAAATATCGGTGGACGTACAAGCCACTCAGCTATCATGGCACGTACACTTGAAATTGCAGCTGTATTGGGAACAAATAACATCACTGAAGTAGTGAAAGACGGTGATATCCTTGCCGTTAACGGAATTACTGGTGAAGTGATTATCAACCCAACAGATGAACAAGCGGCAGAATTTAAAGTAGCTGGTGAAGCTTATGCTAAACAAAAAGCTGAATGGGCACTTTTGAAAGATGCTCAAACAGTGACTGCTGACGGTAAACACTTCGAGTTGGCTGCTAACATCGGTACTCCAAAAGACGTGGAAGGTGTTAACAACAATGGTGCAGAAGCGGTTGGACTTTACCGTACAGAGTTCTTGTACATGGATTCTCAAGACTTCCCAACTGAAGATGAGCAGTACGAAGCATACAAGGCTGTTCTTGAGGGAATGAATGGTAAACCTGTGGTTGTTCGTACAATGGATATTGGTGGAGATAAGGAACTTCCTTACTTCGATATGCCACATGAAATGAACCCATTCCTTGGATTCCGTGCCCTTCGTATCTCTATTTCTGAAACTGGAGATGCAATGTTCCGTACACAAATCCGTGCCCTTCTTCGTGCTTCTGTTCATGGTCAATTGCGTATCATGTTCCCAATGGTTGCCCTTTTGAAAGAATTTCGTGCAGCTAAAGCAGTTTATGAAGAAGAAAAAGCAAACCTTCTTACTGAAGGTGTAGCAGTTGCGGATGACATCCAAGTTGGTATCATGATTGAAATCCCTGCAGCAGCTATGCTTGCAGACCAATTTGCAAAAGAAGTAGACTTCATGTCAATTGGTACAAACGACTTGATCCAATACTCAATGGCGGCAGACCGTATGAACGAACAAGTTTCATACCTTTACCAACCATATAACCCATCAATCCTTCGCTTGATCAACAACGTTATCAAAGCAGCTCACGCTGAAGGTAAATGGGCTGGTATGTGTGGTGAGATGGCTGGTGACCAAAAAGCTGTTCCACTTCTTGTCGGAATGGGCTTGGATGAGTTCTCTATGTCAGCAACATCTGTACTTCGTACACGTAGCTTGATGAAGAAATTGGATACTGCTAAGATGGAAGAGTACGCTAACCGTGCCCTTACAGAGTGTTCAACAATGGAAGAAGTTCTTGAACTTCAAAAGGAATACGTTAACTTTGATTAATCGAAAAGTCCTTGCAACTTAGTTGCAAGGTTTTTTTATAGTTTAAAATCAGAAAATCTATTAACTAGTTCATAAAATGCTTGACAATAAAAAAATTGGAGTAGAATATTAACTAGTTAAATAACTAGTTAAGGAGTTTTTATGAAGAAACAAAATTTGTTTTTAGTGTTGTTAAGTGTCTTTCTTTTGTGTTTAGCTGCTTGTGGCCAAAAGGAAAGCCAGTCAGGTAAAGGGATGAAAATTGTGACCAGTTTT
>NZ_JVJI01000109.1:0-206 GCF_001072665.1 Streptococcus pseudopneumoniae
CAGGTGGTTAGAGCGCACGCCTGATAAGCGTGAGGTCGGTGGTTCGAGTCCACTCGTGCCCATAGTATTTAGTCCATTACTAGAGAATTGAAATATTATCTTTTCACTAAGAGGACACGGGTTTGTTCCCGGCTAAACTATTTTGGAGGATTACCCAAGTCCGGCTGAAGGGAACGGTCTTGAAAACCGTCAGGCGTGTAAAAGCG
>NZ_JVJI01000012.1:0-51841 GCF_001072665.1 Streptococcus pseudopneumoniae
GTGCAATACAGAACTAAATCCTTTACTTAAATTATTTGTCTAACTTTTTGGGGTCAGTACAGAAATCTTGGGTATCTTTTTTCTTATATGCTTGTTTTATAACTCGGGTGAATTTCTTAGAAAATATCAAATAACAATTTCACATTGAGAATTGTTAAGATAATGGAAACGATATAGCCAAGGATGGTATTCCATTTGGCATTGGTAAATTCTCCCATCAGTGATTTCTTAGAAGTTAGATAAATCAGTGGGAAGATTGAAAATGGAAGAGCAATCGAAAGAAAGACTTGTGAATAAACCAATAACTGATCTAATGTTTTTTCCTGATGACCAAACAGAACCGCTACAATCATGACAGGCAACAAGGCAAAGAGACGAGTTGCCAAACGAATGAACCATTGAGGTAATCTCATATGCAAGAAACCTTCCATAACGATTTGTCCAGTCAAGGTACCCGTAATTGTCGAATTTTGACCACTGGCTAATAAAGCCAAGGCAAACAAGGTTGATAAGGTCGAGCTAGCTATAGCTCCTGCAATAGTAGAATCCTGCAAGGCATTATACATTTGAGAGAAGGCAGAAATCTCAGATGCATGGCCGAAAAAGAGAGCCGCCCCGAGAATTAATAGAAGGGAGTTAACCACAAAGGCCAAGGATAATTGGAGATTTGAATCCCAGGTCATAAAGCGCACGGCTTTTCGAACATCATTCTTGTCCTTGTGATTGATTTTCCGAGTTTGAGACAAGGAAGAATGCAAATAGAGGTTATGGGGCATAACCGTTGCTCCCACGATCCCTAGTGCCAAGGTTAATTGACTTTCATGCCCTGGCAAGGGACTTTCAAATAAGGTTGCATTCGGTAGATAACCCTCAACGATTCCTTGGAAGCTTGGATGTGACAAAGCTACCAGATAGGTAAAAATTGCTAGAATGGTTAAAATCAGTGTTGTCACAATAGCTTCAATCTTCTTAAAGCCAAATTTCATCAGAAGCAATAAGAGAAAAACATCCAACACGGTCAAGAGAATTGCTATCATAATCGGAATCTTAAAGAGAAGATTGAGAGCAATCGCTGAACCTAGAACTTCTGCCAGATCTGTCGCCATCAAGGCTAATTCTAAAATCACCCATAGACTATAACGAAGCCATTTAGGTGAATGATGAGCCGTTGCTTGAGCCAGGTCCATCTGGGTTACAATACCAAGCTTTCCTGCCATCTGCTGAAGTTGCATGGCAATGAGAGATGAAATCAAGATAACAAACAAGAGACTATACTTATAGGAAGCACCACCGACTACACTGGTAATCCAGTTTCCTGGATCCATATAACCAACTGCGACAAGAGCACCCGGACCTAAAAAGGCATTTAAATTTTGCCAGAAATGATTGTTATTTGGAGTATCGATAGATTGATTAATCTCAGAGAGTGACACTTTTTTATGAGAAGACATAGATACTTACCTCTTTCTAAACCTACTTTTTCATTATTTTCTATTAGAGAAAAATAAGATTGACTTTAAACTATTAAAACAATGAAAACTATATGAAAAACATTTAGTTTTTTCATTATTTTTCTTAAGGCACCTTAATATTTTTCTTAAGACACCTTAATATTTTTCTTAAGGCACCTTAATTATAACACAAAAAATGAAAACTATATGAAAAACATTTAGTTTTTTCATTATTTTTCTTAAGGCACCTTAATTATAACAGAAAATATGATAAAAACTTAAGAAAATTCAGGACTTGCTTTAATATTTAGGATACAACTGAAAATTGTATCCTTTTTGTAAAAAAGAATACCAAGGAATACCAAAGAACAAAATAAAAAACGCTGTAAGTACAACGTTTTAGAAAGGAATGCAAAATAATAATGGAGCCGGTGGGAGTCGAACCCACGTCCAAACATCTGCTAACATATTTGTCTACAACCATAGGTTATGTATTGTTTTAACAGCTCCTCGACACATAACTCAAGCCTAGGAACTGCGAGCCTATAAATCTCTTACCAAACTGCTAGACAAAGTTTGATCGTATCTCGCTAATAATAAGACCTGTCATTGAACACGAGCAATCCAAATCGGGTCACGCCTGCTGGTTTTTAGGCAGCTAGAGCGTAAGAAGTGTTATTTTTTGCAGTTATATTTAACTGAGCGTTTACGTCGCCACACGAGTCGCAAAATATGCCTCATAATGCCTGTCGAATCCGTAACGACCCCAAAAGACAACAAAACCATTATACCTTATCTAACTCAAAAATGCAAAAAGGAAAGCAATTAACTACAAAAGATAGTCTTTCAAAGATTTTGTCAAAATCTGATAACCAGCAACACTGAGATGCAGTCCATCAGTTGTATATTCTTTTTTGAGTTGACCTACTTGGTCTGTCAAACTATCAAAAACTGGCACAAATTCTACCTGCATATAGGCTGAAGCAAGCTCTCGATAGGCTTGATTCCATTTCTGGATTTTTTCATTCGTGCGGATATAGACTGTCTGCTTGTACTCCTCTCCCTCATTGACTGGCAAAATGGAAAGCAATTTAATCTCAGTCAATGGATAATCGCGAGTAATGGATTGTATGATAGCTTCGAGATTATTGAGAGCCTCATTCACAGGCACATCTTTTCCGATATCATTTGTCCCAATCAAAAGGACAATTTTATCTACTGCTCCACCATAAAGATGCGCATCAAGATTTTCTAATAACAGCCCTGTCTGATAGCCACGAATTCCTCGATTGACAATCGTCTTTGAAGTCCCAAATAGTTCCTGCAGAGGATAGTATTCGACAATGGAATCCCCAATAAAAAGAATGTCTGGCTCTACAACAGAAACCTGATTTAAGTGACGATACTTGGTTTGGATTTTTTCTTGTTCCTTTAGTAACCAATTTTCTAATAACTGTACTGCCACTTCATTCTCCTTTTTCTAACCAGTTTTCCAAGACTTGATAAACTCCGCCTTGGCTGTTGGCTGGTGCTAGAGCAGTAGCCACAGCTTTGGCTTTATCATCAGCATTTTCCATCGCATAGGCAATTCCAGCCATTTCAAGCATTTCAACATCATTTTCACTGTCGCCAAAAGCCATGATTTGTTGGGAGTTCAAGGCCCAACGCTTGAGTAATTCTTCCAAGCCCCATGCTTTATGAATCCCAGCTTGAAGGATATCAATGCAACCATAGCCACTCGATACAGCCCGAACACGACCATCAAAGAGGTCATTGATTTCTTCCAAAACCGAACTCAAACGTTCCTCGCCAACAACCATACTCATCTTGAGCACACCACCAAAGAGGTCAGTGGTTAATTCATCCACAAAATGCATCCGTTGGTAGAATTTTTCAATCATTTCTGGAGTCATAAAACTTTCAAGGTCTGTGAAAATCGTACCTTCTTTGACGAAACCACCCTTCATCCCCGTTACAACAAACTGATCCTGACACGCTCGACCCTCGAAATAAGCCAAGGCCTTATCGACAATGGCATCATCCCAAGTCTGATCCTGAATCAGTTCATTGTTTTCAAAAATACGAGCACCATTGGCAACAACCAGAACCACTCGATCGACCAAGTGCTCCAGTAGTTGCCTCATGCGGTGAATTTCATTGCCCGTAGCGATGACAAAACGAACGCCCCTTTGATCCAACTGATCTAAAATCTTTTCCAAGCGTGGGAGATCAAGCTGGCCTCTAGCATCCAGCAAGGTCCCATCCATATCTGTCGCAATTACTTTAATCATCATTTACTTTCCTCTGAATTCAAGCTAGTCCCACTTCAATCCCACATGTTCGTTCATTTCTTTATAGGCTGTATCAATTCGTTCCTTAGTCGCTTCATCCAACTGATCACGATGACTACCACCCTCGATAAAGTCTTCTAGGATATAGGTTTGGTAATGATATAAGGGATATCCTTCTGGTGAAAAAGTTCCCTTTGGTGTTCGATTGACCCAAGTAGGATGAGCTTTAGCTGTTTCAATAGTTGTTTTTCCATCTTTTTTCTTGACAGTTACATCCATAAGAACACCACGCTCAGTCCACTTCGCATTGTCTACACCAGTCATTGTTTCAATTCGCTGATTGGAAATAAAGTTCCCCATTGAATAGATAATGAGTTTCTTGTCTCCATCTTTTTCAACAATTTCAGATGGCTCAACTACGTGTGGATGGCCTCCAAAGATAATATCCGCTCCCCATTCAATCATCTTGTGGTACAAAGCCTTTTGCTCGTCAGTCGGTTCTATGCGATACTCAACACCCATCTGAGGCATGATAACAGTAATGTCCGCTTCCTTCTCTGCACGCTCAATTTCAGCCTTCATCTTATCTTCGTTTAGGTCTGAAAGATAGCGGTTATAATCTTCTTGAGAAATACTTTGCTCAATTCCATTAAATCCATAAGAATAAGCCAAAAGTGCAACCTTGATACCGTTCACTTCCTTGATAACGAGTGGAGCTTGATCACGTGACTCGTGCGTATAAACTCCAATAGGTGTCATTCCTGCCTTTTCAATTGCATCTGCCGTTGAAATAACTCCTTCAATTTGCGAATCTAAAATATGATTATGAGCTAGATCTAAAACATGATACCCAGCATCTTTAATAGCATCCATTACTTGAACAGGAGCATTAAATAAAGGATAGCCAGCTAGATAATGATCTTTATTAATGGTCCCTTCAAAATCACCTATAGCCAAATCTGCCTGCTTAAGCCACGGAGTTACGTATTCAAAATTCTCATGAAAATCATAGCTTCCATCTTCCTTTTTAGCTGACATATAAATAATATCATGGTAAAGTAAATCTCCATGGGCCATGATACGAGCACTTTTTTCTTCTTCCTGATCTTTAGAACTTTGATTCGTCTTATTAGCTTCTTGAGAAATGGCATCCTTTTTTTGACTAGTCAATGGAATTCCTTGGAAACTTTCAAACAACAAGACCAAGCCCATTGATAAAGCAACTGCTAGCAAGAGTATCGCCACAAATCCCTTATTACTCCACTTGCGATAACTCCTAAAAAAGTTTACAAAGCCTCTCACAAAATGAAAAACTGGTCCACGTTTATGTCTATCTTGTCTTCTTTGCATCTTCATTCTCCCTACTTTCTAATGCAAGCCTTTTCTTTTTATTATATCACAGATAAGTAATTCTTTCACAATTGAATTGAACTTCCTATCTATTTTCTATAAATCCTAAAGGTTGTAATACTTTCAATCCTTGTCATTTTGTGATATCATGTAGAGGTAATGAAAGGAGAGAAAATGTCTGCTATAGAACGTATTACAAAAGCTGCTCACTTAATTGATATGAAAGATATTATCCGCGAAGGGAATCCGACTCTACGCGCGATTGCTGAGGAAGTTACTTTCCCCTTGTCTGACCAGGAAATCATTCTCGGAGAAAAGATGATGCAATTCCTGAAACATTCCCAAGATCCTGTCATGGCTGAAAAAATGGGGCTCCGCGGTGGTGTTGGACTTGCTGCTCCTCAATTAGATATCTCAAAACGCATTATCGCTGTTTTGGTGCCTAATATTGTTGAAGAAGGCGAAACTCCACAAGAAGCCTATGACTTGCAAGCCATTATGTACAATCCCAAAATCGTCTCTCACTCTGTTCAAGACGCTGCTCTTGGCGAAGGAGAAGGTTGCCTCTCTGTTGACCGCAACGTGCCTGGCTACGTAGTTCGCCATGCCCGCGTTACTGTTGACTACTTTGATAAGGATGGAGAAAAACACCGCATCAAGCTCAAAGGATACAACTCCATCGTTGTCCAGCATGAAATTGACCACATTAACGGTATCATGTTTTACGATCGTATCAATGAAAAAGACCCATTTGCAGTTAAAGATGGTTTACTGATTCTAGAATAAAGAAAATCCCGTTGCAATACGGGGTTTTGTGTTATAATAGAGGCATGAAAACAAATGATATTGTCTATGGCGTCCACGCCGTTACCGAAGCCCTCCTTGCAAACACTGGCAACAAACTCTACCTCCAAGAAGATCTCCGAGGTAAGAATGTTGAGAAAGTCAAGGAACTGGCTACAGAAAAAAAGGTGTCCATTTCTTGGACTTCAAAAAAATCCCTCTCTGAGATGACTGAAGGTGCTGTCCACCAAGGTTTTGTTCTACGAGTGTCTGAATTTGCCTATAGCGAGCTAGACCACATCCTTGCCAAAACGCGTCAAGAAGAAAATCCTTTACTATTGATTCTGGACGGATTAACTGACCCTCACAACTTAGGCTCCATCTTAAGAACCGCTGATGCGACCAATGTTTCAGGTGTCATCATTCCCAAGCACCGTGCTGTCGGAGTTACTCCTGTCGTTGCCAAAACGGCCACAGGTGCTATTGAGCACGTTCCCATCGCTCGAGTGACCAATCTAAGCCAAACTCTGGACAAACTCAAGGATGAAGGCTTCTGGATCTTTGGAACAGATATGAACGGTACCCCTTGCCACAAGTGGAATACAAAAGGGAAAATCGCCCTCATCATCGGAAATGAAGGAAAAGGCATCTCTATCAACATCAAAAAACAGGTTGATGAAATGATTACCATTCCGATGAATGGACATGTTCAAAGCCTTAATGCCAGTGTTGCTGCGGCCATTCTCATGTATGAAGTTTTCCGAAATAGACTATAAAAAGTTTCCAGTCATCTGATTGGAAACTTTTTTATAATTAACTATGTTCTGTGATAAACTTGTAAGCTTCTTGACCAGCGATAGCTCCATCTCCAACTGCTGTTGTCACTTGGCGAAGGTCTTTCAAGCGAACATCACCAACTGCAAAGATACCGTCAACTGCAGTTTTCATGTGGTTATCTGTCACAATCCAGCCTGCCTGATCTTGGATATTTAATTCTTTAACAAAATCGCTAAGAGGGTCCAATCCAACATAGATAAAGACGCCACCGAAGGCTTGTTCTGTCACTTGACCTGTTTTCACATTTTCAAATACGACAGATTCTACTCGGTTTTCGCCCTTAATTTCCTTCACTACAGAATCCCAGATAAAGCTGATTTTCTCATTCGCAAAGGCGCGGTCTTGTAAAACTTTTTGGGCACGAAGTTGGTCACGACGGTGAACAATGGTAACCGTCTTAGCAAAGCGAGTCAAGAAGAGGGCTTCTTCAACCGCTGAATCTCCACCACCGACTACCAACAAATCTTGGTCACGGAAGAAAGCACCATCACAAACGGCACAGTAAGAAACACCACGACTGTTCAGTTCTT
The DNA here is from genome assembly GCF_001072665.1 of Streptococcus pseudopneumoniae. Taxonomy (GTDB): domain Bacteria; phylum Bacillota; class Bacilli; order Lactobacillales; family Streptococcaceae; genus Streptococcus; species Streptococcus pseudopneumoniae_S. The sequence continues at coordinate 7,243 of NZ_JVJI01000012.1, forward strand.
CTTCTCCAGGTACTCCCAAAGGACGATGTTTAGAACCAGTCGCTACGATAACTGTACGTGTTTCATATGTTTGGTCATCGGTCATCACTTTCTTAAAATCACCATGATCTTCGACATTTTCAACATAACCATAAATATGCTCAACACCAAGATTTTCAAGCGGTTCAAACATCTTTTCTGCCAATTCAGGTCCACTAATATTAGCGTATCCTGGGTAATTTTCAATATCAGATGTATTATTCATCTGACCACCTGGCAGACCACCTTCAATCAAGCCTACTTTGAGATTGCTTCGAGCAGCATACAAGGCTGCAGTCATTCCTGCAGGACCAGCACCGATAATAATAGTATCGTACATATAGATTCCTTCTTTCTTGTTGTAACTATCTTTATTCTAACTCTTTCTTGTCAATCAAGCAAGGATTATGCTTTGAAAACAAGAATTAAACTCATAACCGCAAAGGATAATACTGGAACAACCAAGACCCCAATCATAATCATATCATAGAGATGGGCTTGGCGAGCCTTGGCTGTCTTATCAACTCCCGACATGGCTCTTAGTCCAATCCAAATCCCTAAAAAAATCAGGACAAGGATGGTGGTCAAGATCAAACTCTCGAAATATAAAGAAAATAGTTGCAGTAGCATGATTTCTCTCATTTCTATCTTTTTTAAAGAGTAAACTCAGCTAGTCCAGCTAACTGAGTTTTCCTTTATCTATTATATCAAATATAAGTCCGTTTGTAACTAGCGAAGAATTCTTTTGTCCGCTCTTCTTTCGGATGGTGGATAATCTCATCCGGTGTTCCAGACTCAATGATTTTCCCCTTATCTAAGAAGAGAATCTTATCAGCCACTTGGGCTACAAAGGACATGTCATGACTGACCAAAATCATGGTCTGACCTGACTTCGCAGCATCTGCAATAGACTTTTCTACTTCACCGACCAATTCTGGGTCAAGGGCTGAAGTTGGCTCGTCTAAGAGTAAGACATCTGGTTTCATGGCAAGAGCACGCGCTAGGGCAACCCGTTGCTTCTGTCCACCTGATAAATGGCGTGGGTAATGGTTTTCACGATCAGAAAGCCCAACCTTAGCTAACTCTTCCTTGGCAATCTTAGTCGCTTCTTGGTCAGATAATTTCTTAACAACAACCAAGCCTTCTTTCACATTATCAAGTGCTGTGCGACGTTCAAACAAATTAAACTGTTGAAAAACCATGGACAGCTTACGACGTAGGGCCAGGATTTCTTCTTGAGTGATTTTAGAAAAATCAACTGAGAAATCATCGATCTGAATCGAACCACTGTCAGGTGTTTCAAGATAATTGAGACTGCGAAGGAAGGTTGATTTTCCAGCTCCTGAAGAACCAATCAAGGCTACAACTTCCCCTTTTTGAATATCCAAGTTCAGATGATCCAAGACAGTCTGTCCTGAAAAGGATTTGCTTAAATTCGAAATCTTAATCATTAACGAAGGTCTCCTTTCACATCTGTTTGCACTGTATCAGGTGCAGAAATAGCCATCTTTCTCTCTATGAAACGACCGAGGCTTTCAATTCCGATATTGACTACCCAATAAACAAGGGCAACGGAGATAAAGCGTTCAAAATAGCGGTAATCAGCTCCACCTAAAATCTGAGCTTGGGCAAAGACTTCCACAACACCCGCACTAAAGGCTAGAGATGTTCCCTTGGTCAAGCCGATGAGGGAATTGATCAAGGTTGGAGTTGCCACAACTGCTGCACTTGGAATAATTACGCGACGATAAACTTGCGCTCGGGTCATCCCCAGACTGCGTGCCGCCTCAATCTCACCAGGATTAACTGAGAGAATGGCTGCACGAATGGTTTCACTCGCATAAGCTGCTTCATTGAAAGCAAAGGCGACAATCGCAAAAGCAGCGGCTGGAATCGCATTGATATTGAGACCAGTTCCCCATTGCTGATTGAGAGCTTTCAAAGCCAAAGGAATTCCGTAGTAGGTCAACATGAGTTGCACCAAAATCGGTGTCCCCTTTAAGAAACTAACAAAGAAGGCCTGCAAGGGATATAAAATCTTGACACGATTGATTTTCACAATGGCAAAAAGAAGTGCCAAAACCAAGCCAAAAAGAGCACCACCAATTGTCAACATAATCGTTGTTGGAAGTTGTTGGACAATTCTCGGAATTCCATCAAAGACCGAACGCAAGCTAAACAGCTTGCCGTCTGGAATCAATTGCATCAAGTTTTGGTACCAATCTGATGCTAAAATCGTTGTAACATTCATAAAAACATCCTCTCCTGATAATGATTCATTCTACCATACTTCTGCCGTCAATGAAATTATTTGCTACGGTCAGATACAGACTTTGTCTACCTACTAGTTTATCATACTTTGAAACAGGGAGGTTATATATTTTATCTATCAAAGAGATAGATAAAAACTATTTCAATCCCAATTCTTCGTAAGCTTTTCGATAACCGATTTGCTTAACAGTTCCATTCTCCACTAAAATCGGTCGTTTTAACAACATTCCGTCGCTTGCTAGCAACTCAGCTGCTTCTTGGTTTGACAGACTTCCTACCTTATCTTTCAGCCCTAATTCACGGTATTTGATCCCACTGGTGTTGAAAAATTGCTTCAACTCGAAACCTGAGGTCTCTAGCCAATTTAAAATGACTTCTTGACTAGGTGTTTCTTCCACGATGTGAACAGCTTTGTAGTCCACACCGAGTTGGTTTAATTCTTGTTTTGCTTTTTTACAAGTTGAACATTTTGGGTATTCGATAAATTCTAACATGTCTTTCACTTTCTATTTTATATCTTTAAAATCTGCGCCTTCATGCTCTAAAAGCCAGACTTTCTTTTCCACTCCTGCAGCATACCCTGTCAGACGCTTACCTGCTCCTAACACACGATGACAAGGTACTAGGATAGACCAAGGATTGCGTCCCACTGCTCCACCAATTGCTTGAGCAGAAGGCACTTGCAGGTCTTGCGCTATTTGTCCATAGGTCACTGTCTGACCATAAGGAATTCCTTGTAAATAGGACCAAACTCGCTTTTCAAAATCCGTTCCAATTGGAGCCAAGGGTAAGTTGAATAAATCCTGAGACTTGCCTTTAAAGTAATCATCTAAGCAAGCAATAACTGGAGCTAAAACAGGATGACTAACAACTTCTTCAATTGTTTTATCTCCTAACCCCCTCTCAAAGTGCTTCTGATCCTGCACCCAAATTCCATACAGATAATGGTCATCAGCTACAAGAGAAAGAGAGCCAATCGGCGAAGAGTAGAGCATTTTTGCATACTTCTTTTGCATTATTTCTTTAATTTTTGATAGGCCAAGCGTTCTCCATCAACTGGAACCTTACCAACCTGTTTAAAACCGAGTTTTTCAAAAATATGTTGCATGGCCTTGTTTGCAGCATGCGTATCTGAGCGAAAATCTAGATAATCAAAACCTTCAATCAAGCCTTCTAGAAAAGTCTGAGCAACCCCCTGTCCCTGCACATCTGCTGCCACAGCGATACGGTGAAAGACTAGATACTCTGATTCTCCTCCTTGCCAGTTTCCCTCATAAATAGCTTCATAGGCCTCCTCTGGACTCTTGGTCACAGCAGCATAGGTTAGCAATTCTCCCTCTTCCAAGGCAACATAAGCTTGACCTGAGATAATATCATCGATAATAACGTCTGCATTTGGATAGCCATTTTGCCACTGTTCACTACCAGCATCTGCCAAACATTTTTTAGCATCCTCAATCACCTGCATAATGGCATCTACTTCATTTGGAAAAGCTAAACGAATCTCCATCTTTTCTCCTCATTTCTGACTAGTTTCTCCCATCATAGCATAATTTAAGCCTTTTCACAAGCAGTTAAAACTTGACTTTCTGTTTTTATTATTTTATAATCTAGTTATTAAAACTAGATAAAAAGGAGTTGAAAATGAAAACTAGCTTTTCCTACCCTAAATGGGCAGAAATACCAAATATTGACCTCTATCTAGATCAGGTTTTACTCTATGTCAATCAAGTCTGCGCCCCTATCTCTCCTGATAAAGACAAGGGCCTGACAGCATCTATGGTCAACAATTATGTGAAACATGGTTACCTGACAAAGCCTGATAAGAAAAAATACCAACGCCAACAGATTGCCCGTTTGATCGCTATCACAACCCTCAAATCTGTCTTTTCTATTCAAGAAATCGCTAAGACACTGAATACTCTCCAAAGTCAAGCCAGTTCAGACCAGCTCTACGACGCTTTTGTGAACTACATGAACAATGGGATTGACCCAGAAAATCCTATTATCCAAAGTAGCTGCCAAACCGTTAAACTCTATCATCAAACTTTAGCCTTAATCCATCATACTGAAGAGGAGGAAATCTAATGAATACTAGTCTTAAACTCAGCAAACAACTCAGTTTTGGAGAGGAGATTGCTAATAGCGTGACCCATGCTGTGGGGGCAGTCATCATGCTCATCTTGCTCCCTATTTCATCCACCTATAGTTATGAAGCACACGGATTTTTATCCTCTATCGGCGTTTCCATTTTTGTTATCAGCCTTTTTCTCATGTTCCTCTCATCCACCATTTACCACTCTATGGCCTATGGTTCAACCCACAAATACGTCTTGCGGATCATCGATCATTCTATGATTTATGTGGCTATCGCAGGTTCTTATACGCCAGTCGTCTTGACCTTAATGAATAACTGGTTTGGCTATCTGATTATTGCCATACAGTGGGGAACGACCATCTTTGGCATCCTCTATAAAATCTTTGCTAAAAAGGTCAATGAGAAATTCAGCCTTGCTCTTTACCTGATTATGGGCTGGCTGGTTCTGGCTATCATTCCTGCCATTATCAGTCAAACGACGCCAATCTTTTGGAGTCTTATGGTAACGGGCGGACTCTCTTATACGGTTGGAGCTGGATTTTACGCCAAGAAAAAACCTTATTTCCACATGATTTGGCATCTCTTTATCCTAGCAGCATCTGCCCTCCAGTACATCGCCATTGTTTATTACATGTAAAAAAGTTGAGAAATTCAATCTCAACTTTTTTCTTTACACATATTGATAAAGTACTGGTGCAAGCGAACATCATCAGTCAATTCCGGATGAAAAGAGGTTACCAGCATATTTTTTTCTTGGGCAGCAACGATTTGATTATCAACTCTTGCTAGAATTTCTACACCCTGTCCAACACTACTGATAATCGGACCACGGATAAAGGTCATTGGAATCTGACCGACTCCCTTACATTCTGCTTCCGTGTAAAAACTTCCTAGTTGGCGTCCGTAGGCATTTCGCTCGACCACCATATCCATAGTTCCTAGATGACTCTCTTCCTGAGAAGTGATTTCCTTAGCCAGCAAAATTAAGCCTGCACAGGTTCCAAAGGCTGGTAAACCAGATAGAATGGCTTCTCGAATGGGGATCAGCATGTCCTGGTCTCGTAAGAGCTTGCCCATGGCTGTAGATTCCCCACCAGGCAAAATCAAACCCGCCAAGTCACTCTGATATTGCTGAAAATCCTCTAGATTTCTGATTTCAACACTCTCGACTCCTAATTGATTTAGCACTTTTGCATGTTCTGCAAAGGCACCTTGCAAGGCTAATATTCCGATTTTCATCTATTTCCCTCGCTCAGCCATGAGAATTTGAATTTCATTTTCATTAATACCAACCATGGCTTCGCCTAGATCTTCAGAGATTTGAGCTAGGATTTGAGGATTTCGGAAATTAGTTACCGCTTTGACAATGGCACTCGCTCGTTTAACAGGATCGCCTGATTTGAAAATACCTGATCCAACAAAAACACCCTCTGCCCCTAATTGCATCATCAGCGCAGCATCTGCTGGCGTTGCAACGCCTCCAGCTGCAAAGTTTACAACAGGCAATTTTCCATGTTCATGGACGTATTGAACCAATTCTACAGGGACTTGTAAGTCCTTGGCGGCAACATAAAGCTCGTCCTCACGTAAGTTTTGAATGCGGCGAATTTCCTGATTCATCATACGCATATGACGAACAGCTTGGACGATATCCCCTGTCCCCGGTTCTCCTTTTGTACGAATCATAGAAGCACCTTCAGCGATACGACGCAAGGCTTCACCCAAGTCCTTAGCTCCACAGACAAAAGGAACTTGGAATTCTTTCTTGTCCACATGGAAACGGTCGTCAGCTGGAGATAAAACTTCACTCTCATCGATATAGTCAATCTCAATAGCCTCTAAAATCTGAGCTTCAACAAAATGCCCGATTCTGACCTTGGCCATTACTGGAATGCTAACCGCTTCTTGAATTTCCTTAATCATCTTTGGATCGCTCATACGGGAAACACCACCAGCTGCACGAATATCAGCTGGAATCCGTTCCAAGGCCATAACAGCTGCCGCACCAGCAGCCTCTGCAATACGGGCCTGTTCAGGATTTTGAACGTCCATGATAACCCCACCCTTGAGCATCTGTGCCAAGTTTTTATTTAGTTCATAACGATTTTCAGTCATTTCTTTATCCTCATTATTTGTATTGGTAGCTACCATTTCATTTTATGTTAGATTAGAATGAATCACAAGATAAAAAAAACGTAATTGTATGGGTACAGAATGGTTAAAAAACTATCTGGCCTTAACTTAAGGCCAGATAGCTCATTCATTTTTATTTTTCAGCTGTAAGGGCAGCCATTGTGATGTAGTTGTATGGTTTGTTGAAGTGTGGCAAGAAGAATAAGTCTGTCAATGCCAATTTATCAATTGTCACATGCTCTTGGATAGCAAGTGAGAACATGTGGATTCCCATGCTAATTGCAGAATCGTGTGAAACCATTTGTGCACCAAGAATTTCACGGCTATCTTTGTCAAAGACAATCTTGATGGCAACTTCATGGTTGTCATGCTTCATGAATTCTGGTTTTTGAAGATCGTTAAAGCCTGTTTCAGTTGCGTTGTAACCAGCAGCTTTAGCTTTTTCAAGAGTCAAACCAGTTGAAACCATGTGAAGACCGTAGATTGAGATACCATTTGAACCTTGAACACCGATTCCTTCCAATTCATGGCCACAAGCGTTATATGCACCAACGATACCAGTACGAACAGCATTTGAAGCAAGAGCGATGTAGCTAGTGTCTTTACGAGCGTTGTCATAAACAGTCGCACAGTCACCTACTGCGTAAACGCCTGGGATAGATGTTTCTTGTTTCTTATCTACAAGGAAGGCACCGTTACGGAAGAGTTCAATCTTACCATCAGCTAGAGTAGTATTTGGACGGAAACCAACTGCAAGGATAACCATATCCACATCGAAAGTTTCTTTATCAGTAATCAAGCGTTCAACTTTACCGTCACCCTCAATTGCTTTAACAGTTTGACCAAGCGCCAAGCGAATGTTGTGATCTTCCAAGTTCTTCGCCATCATTTGTGTGAAGTCTTTATCATAGTAACCGTTCAAAACAGTATCAACGATATCAACAAGGACAACTTCTTTTCCAAGACGTTCAAAGGCTTCAGCAAGTTCAACACCGATGTAACCACCACCAACAACGGCGATACGGTCAAGGTGCTGGCTCTTGTCAGCAAGTTTATTGATAACTTCTTCAGCGTTTTGGTACAATTTAACGAATTGTACATTTTCAAGAGTTGCTTTAAATTCGCGGTTTCCTTTAACAATTTCAACACCTTCGATTGGTGGCAAGATTGGTGTAGAACCTGTAGCGAAAATCAATTTCTCGTATGATTCTTTATGCTCTTTTCCTTCAACTTCTGCTGTAACAACTTTGTTATCATAGTCGATTGAAAGAACTGGTGAGTTCATGTAAACTTTAGCACCTTTAGCTTCCAATTTTTCTTTATCAGAATAGAACAAGCCTTCAGCACCGTCGATTTGTTCCCCAATCCAAAGGGCCATTCCGCAACCTAGGAAAGAGATGTTAGAGTTTTGGTCAAATACAACAATTTCGTTCTCATTGCCAAAATTATCCAACATAGTATTAATACATGCTGTACCAGCGTGGTTAGCACCAACTACAACGATTTTACTCATAGAAAAATTCCTACCTTCAATTTTAAATTTACTATTCTAGTATAACATTTACTGTTAGCGTTTACAAGAGTTTAGTTAATTTTCCCGATTTTTTTGTAAAAAAATGTAAATAATCTGTATTTTATCAGTCTTTCTTACAATTACTCTTTTTTTCTGAGCATATTTCTTGACAAGTTTACAAATTTTATTTGTGAAAACGCTGACTTTATGGTATGCTAGTATCATGGAAAGAAAATGTAAGGGGTTAAATTTAATATAAATTTACTATATTTCAGCCTTCTTTTCATAAGAGAAAGGAGTTGGTAGCTTGCCTCTTAGTTCACATTCCGAACGGCTAATGGGGACTACTATTACTATTTCATTAGTAGAAGAGCAAGCCGATATCTTGCTCCAAAAATCCTTTGATTTACTCAAAGAGCTTGAGTATCGCTTCAATGCCAATAGCCAAGAATCTGAGTTGATGGAAATCAATTATCAAGCTGGGATAGCTCCAGTCAAAGTTCATCCAGATTTGTTTGAATTGATTTCACTTGGATTAGAACATAGTCTAGCGCCCTCTAGTCATCTCAACATCAGCATTGGTCCCTTGATTCAAACCTGGCGCATCGGTTTTTCAGATGCCAAAGTGGCCCAACCTCAAGAAATTGAATCGGTTTTACCTTTAATCAATCCTCATTCTATCGAATTAGATTCTTCCACTTCCACTGTGTTTTTGAAACAAAAAGGAATGAAGATCGATCTTGGTTGTTTAGCCAAGGGGTATAGTGCGGATAAGGTTGCCCAATTTCTGAGAGAAGAGGGAGTGACATCTGCCTTAATCAATCTGGGAGGGAATATCCTGACCATTGGTAAAAATCAGGAAAGAGGCAATCAGCCTTGGCAAATCGGGATTCAAGACCCAGCCAATCCTAGGGGAAATCACTTAATGACCATCCCTGTTGTCAATAAATCTGTCGTGACTTCAGGCATTTATGAACGTCATCTGACAGTCGATGGAAAAGATTACCATCATATTTTTGACAGTCAAACAGGATATCCTGTTGAAACGGAACTAGCTAGTCTGACAATCATCTCTGATAAATCAGTCGATGGCGAAATCTGGACAACTCGACTCTTTGGAGAAAGACCTGCTTCTATCCTCTGGCAAGTCGAAAGTTTGGAGGGAATAGAAGCTATCCTCATCGATAAAGAAGGTCACCTAAGCTGTTCTTCAGGAATTCCTACTCTATAGAAATCGATATTTCAATGGAGTTCTAAAATCGTATTATGTAAAAAGAGAAAGGAAATCTCATGTTAAAACTTATTGCTATTGTTGGAACAAATTCAAAACGTTCTACAAACCGCCAATTGCTTCAATACATGCAAAAACACTTTGCTGAAAAAGCTGAAATTGAACTTGTTGAAATTAAAGACATTCCTGTCTTCAACAAACCAGCTGACAAGCAAGTACCTGCTGAAATTTTAGAAATTGCTGCTAAAATTGAAGAGGCAGATGGCGTTATTATTGGTACTCCTGAGTATGACCACTCTATCCCAGCTGTTTTGATGAGCGCTCTTGCTTGGTTGTCTTATGGTATCTATCCACTTTTGAACAAACCAATCATGATTACAGGTGCTTCATATGGTACGCTTGGTTCATCACGTGCCCAATTACAACTTCGCCAAATCTTGAATGCCCCAGAAATCAAAGCAAGTGTCCTTCCAGATGAATTCTTGCTTTCACATTCTCTTCAAGCCTTCAATCCAAGTGGAGATCTAGTGGATCTTGATGTTATCAAAAAATTAGATGCCACTTTTGACGACTTCCGTATCTTTGTAAAAATTACAGAAAAATTGCGCAACGCACAAGCCCTACTTCGCAAAGATGCTGAAGACTTTGACTGGGAAAATTTGTAAGATAGGAGACCAAAAAGAATGAAATTTGTTGGACTTGTAGGATCAAACTACGATCAATCATATAACCGTAAACTCTTGGAATTCATCCGTCGTCACTTCAAACTCAAATTTGAATTAGAAGTTCTCGAAATTGATGAAGTTCCAATGTTTAACCAAGACGAAAAATGGGACGAAAGTTTCCAATTACGTTATTTATATAACAAAATTACTCGTGCTGATGGTGTTATCATCGCTACTCCTGAGCACAACCACACAATCTCAGCTTCCCTAAAATCTGTTCTTGAATGGCTTTCATATGAAGTTCATCCATTTGAAAACAAACCAGTCATGATTGTGGGTGCTTCTTACTATGACCAAGGTACTTCACGTGCCCAAGTTCACCTTCGTAAGATTCTTGACGCTCCAGGTGTCAATGCCTACACTCTTCCAGGAAATGAATTCCTTCTTGGTAAAGCTAAAGAAGCTTTTGATGTTAATGGAAATATCACAAATGAAGGAACTGTTAATTTCCTTGAAACATGTTTAGACAACTTTGTAAAATATGTGGGAGTCGTTTCAAAATTGAAAAAACCAAAACCAATTGAGCCAGAAGATTTATATTGTACAAATTCAATTGCAACTACTATCCAAGGTGTTGATCCAGATGATCCTGAATGGGTAGAAAAAGCTGCTGAACTTGTTGGAGCTGTTTCTGGAGATACTTACGTTAAATTAGACCACGGTATCTTGACAGTTAACCAAATTGACATGTTCTTGAAAGCAATGCCATTTGAATTGACATTTGCAGATGATAACAATCAATTTTTGTACTTTAATAACGCACACCAAGACCCAGATACAATGTTTGGTAAACGTGTACGTGCTCAATCAGGAAATAGATTAGGAACAGTACACGGTACATTGCCAGATTCTAGAATGAAAAACGTTGAATGGGTTGTCGGCGTATTGCGTAACGGGGATCAAGAATATGTCCGTACAATTGTGCCAGGAACACCTGAAGGTGTTATTAATACCCATAATTACCAAGCAATGTACTACCCAGATGGTTCATATGCTGGAATTAATGAGATTATCTTTAATTTCCAACCATGGCTTGATTGGTACCTCAATACAACTGGTCAACGTTTAGTCGGTGGAAATGCTGCAGCTCCTGCTGGCGGACATGGTCACGGCGATGCAGATGCTACATCTGGAGCTTCTGATGCAGGTGATGCTGGAGGTCACGGTGGTGGCGCAGACGCTACATCTGGCGCAAGTAACTAATACTTTTAGGAACCATATTGGTTCCTTTTTTAGCTAAAAAAGACTAGCAGTTTTTATCTGCTAGTCTTTTACTTATTATTTTATCTATCCTTATTAAAAGAAAGAATATTTATTATGAATTTGGGTCATCGAGACTACGACCATGTAATCCTTTTTCACGTTGGACTTGACGTAGTTTCTCTGGTGTAACATCATTTCCTTCTTCGTCCACAATTTTGATCCCTTCGATGTGGTGACGAACAGTGCGACGATAACCTTCGATGTACTCCTCACGTAGTTTGGCTTGTTCTACTTTTTCTTCTGGGGTCAAGCCTTCTGTTTTTTTCTTTTTGGCAAGCTCGTTAATACGATCAATTTTTTTAGGATCCATGTTTCTCTCCTTTATGATAAGATTTAATCCGTTTAACAGATTTTATTTGGTATTGATTTGGTTAAAACGTGCAAGTTTAGCTGCTTTTTGAGTTAAATGAGACAAGATAGCCAAACGATTTTGACGGACAGCCTGATCTTCGGCCATAACCATAGTATTTTCAAAGAAGGCATCAATAACTGGACTAAGCGCAAAGAGCTGTTTCAATTGCTGACTGGCAGTCCCTGACAAAACGAGTGATTCTACTGCTTCTGCCAAGGTTTTCTCTTCTTCATTCTCAAAGAGAGCTGAATCAACTGTAGCAACTCCTTTTGCCTTCTCAGCCAAATTAAAGGCACGAGAAAGTGATTCAACAGATGGTTTGAAGTCTTCTTCCTTGCTTGCTTCTACAAGAGCACTTGCTGCTTTCAACATATCTGCCACAACAAAGTTTGATCCTGCAAGAACGGCTTCCTTGATGTCTTTTGGAGTAGAACCCATCATCTTATCAACACGAGCCTTGATAAAGTCCATAACTTCTGCTTTATTTTCATAATTCAAGCTGTCAAATGTTAGATCATAAAGGCTATCAATCAGCTCATCCATAGCAATGTACCAACCAAAGGCATCCAAGATACGAACCACACCTTGAGTTGCACGGCGAAGAGCATAAGGGTCATTAGAACCTGATGGAATCAAACCTACTGAGAAGAAACTCAAAATCGTATCCAATTTATCTGCAATGGCAAGCACTGCACCGACCTTACTCTCTGGAAGTTCTCCTTCAGCTGATGTAGGCATGTAGTGTTCACGAATAGCAGCTGCCACTGCTGGAGTTTCACCTGCAAGAAGGGCATATTTCTCTCCCATAATTCCTTGGAGTTCATCAAATTCACCAACCATACCTGTCAACAAGTCAAACTTGTAAATGGCTGCTGCACGGGCTAAGTCAATCGTTTCATCCGCTGACAAGCCTGCTTTTTCTGCCAAGAGAATAGCAATCTGACCAGTACGAATCATGTGTTCACAAAGGGAACCAATTTTCTCATGGAAGGTGACATTGTTTAATTTTTCAACAAGATCTGAAATGACTAATTTTTGATCTTCACGCCAGAAGAATTCACCATCTTCCAAGCGGGCTACCAAGACTTTTTCATTTCCTTTGATGACATTTTCCAAATACTCTGCGTTTCCATTACGAACAGAAATGAAGTTTGGCAAGAGTTTACCATCTTGATCACGAACAACAAAGTACCGTTGGTGTTCCTTCATCGAAGTCACCAAAACTTCTTCTGGAACTTCAAGGTATTTGGCATCAAAACTTCCCATAAAGGCAGTTGGGTATTCAACCAAGTTCAAGACTTCATTAAGCAAATCCGCATCAATTTCGATACGTACACCATGTTTTGCCTCAATTTCCTTGATTTGGTCAATAATCATTTGCTCACGTTCACGTGGATCTGCTATTACAAATTGTGCACGAAGATCTTCTTCATAGCTCAATGCTGACTGAATTTTGGTTTCTTTCCCCAAGAAACGATGACCACGACTGACACGACCTCCCTTGATATCAAGGAAATTCAAATCAAACTCTTCTTCATCTAAAAGAACAGTTAAAGTGTGAACAGGACGAATGTATTCAAAGTTATTTCCAGCCCAGTGCATGCTGACAGGGAAAGTCAGTGACTTCAAGACATCCACAACACCAGGAACAATTGCTTCAACTGGTTGACCAATTTCTTCCTTAGTGACATAGACATATTCTTCACCCTTGATTTCACGGAATTCGATATCTTCAACAGTCAAGCCTTTTCCACGAACAAATCCTTGAGCTGCTTTGGTGAAGTTTCCATCACTATCCAAGGCAATTTTCTTTGCTGGCCCCTTAAAATCTTCTGTCAAATCAGACTGTTTGTCTGCAAGACCAGTTACACGAACAGCCAAACGACGTGGTGTTGAGAAGGTCTGAATAGCTTCAAAAGACAGGCGGTTTTCCTTGAGAAAGGTTGCCATTTTTTCGCCTAGTTGTTTTTCACTTGGTGTGACAACATAGGCTGGTAATTCTTCAAGACCGAGTTCTACTAATAAGTTTTTTGTCATGTTTTTTCCTTTACATTTTCTTCAATCTTTTTTGATATGCACCTTAGGTACTTGGGACGTCGCTAACTAATTTTGTGAATCTGTATGGAAATCTAGTGCTAAATTAATCAAGATTTCCAACAGTCTCATCAAAGTGGATTTAGCTGACTGATTTTTGAACCTAATACTCAATGAAAATCAAAGAGCAAACTAGGAAGCTAGCCGTAGGCTGTACTTGAGTACGGCAAGGTTAAGCTGACGTGGTTTGAATTTGATTTTCGAAGAGTATAAGGTTTCAAAAATCCCCACATAAAAATACGGCGGTGCATATCCCTCTAGCAAGTCTTCGACTTGCCTCTAACGATTTTAGAGCACAGTATTACTCACTATTCTGCGTCTTCTGCTAAGAGTTTAGCTCTTGTTTCTTCATCTAAAAGTGGGTAACCTAGGCGTTTGCGTTCTGCGACAAAGGTTTTGGCTACGACACGGGCTAGGTTACGGATACGAGCGATATAGCCAGCGCGCTCGGTTACGGATACGGCACCACGCGCATCAAGCAGGTTAAAGGTGTGTGAACATTTGAGAACATAGTCATAGGCAGGGTGTACCAAGCCTTCTTCCAAGGCACGACCAGCTTCTTTTTCAAACTTATCAAAGTTTTCCAGCAACATTTCTTGGTCTGAAATTTCAAACGAATATTTTGAATGCTCGTACTCAGGCTGGATAAAGATTTCTCCGTATTTTACACCATCAGCCCACTCAATATCATAGACAGAGTCTACTTCTTGGATATAAGAAGCCAAGCGTTCCAAACCATAGGTAACTTCTGCAGTCACAGGGCCAGTTGCCAATCCACCAACTTGTTGGAAGTAAGTAAACTGAGTAATTTCCATACCGTCAAGCCAAACTTCCCAACCAAGACCAGCTGAACCAGTTGATGGATTTTCCCAGTTGTCCTCAACGAAACGAATATCATGTTCCAAAGGATTGATTCCCAATTTTTCCAAAGACTCAAGGTAAAGCTCTTGGATATTTGATGGAGATGGCTTCATGACCACCTGGAATTGGTGGTGTTGATAAAGACGGTTAGGATTTTCCCCATAACGACCGTCAGCAGGACGACGTGATGGCTCTACATAAGCCGCATTCCACGGCTCAGGTCCGATAGCACGAAGGAAAGTGTAAGGACTCATTGTCCCCGCACCTTTTTCATTATCATAAGCCTGCATAAGCATACAACCTTGGTCATTCCAAAATTGTTGCAAAGTAAGGATGATTTCCTGGAAAGTCAATTTTTTAGACATTGTTTTCTCCTTTTTATATAAATTACTTGCGACACGAGTCTGCCTCGTCGATCATACGAGGTAAGACGAGTTAGTACTGCGTCTAGCTCAGGCACTCTAGTGCTGAGCGTGTAGCAGCCCGACTGTAAGGAGGTCTCTGCCACTGACGCAGTGAAATGTTAATCTCTTAGACATTGTTTTCTCCTTTTATTTATATTATCTTTTTAAATTTATTTATCAAGCAACCAAGAAAAAGCTGGGTCCTGAAAAATATGACGTTTGGGAACAGTTTGTAAATTCTGATCGCATTCATCTATTGTTCCTAATTTCAAAGCACAAACTTCTGGTATATTTTCTTGAGTAGTGAAAATTTGACTGTGACAGTTCTGGCAGTAATAACGTTGTTTACCTGGAGATGAACTAAAAGTAACCAAATTCTCTTTTCCATACAGTGCCAGATTTTTGCTGCTAACTTTGGCATTAACTGTGTAGGCAGACGCAGTTGCTTTCCGACAAAATGAGCAATGGCAAAAAACTATTTCCGACAATTCTTCATCTAGAGTGTAGGTGACTGCTTTACATAAACAAGATCCTTTAAGCATTATGCTCCTTTCTACTTAGGCATTAGACGAATTCAAAAAGAACCGAATTTCAACACCCAAGCCTTACGACTAGGGGCGTCAGAAACGCGGTTCCACCCTAATTTATTACTTCATTGTTTTTAAAAATACTACAGAAAGCGCCAGCACTTTATTTTGCCCTACTTGGCTCCCACTATCCCAAGCTCGCTTGAAGAACGCCATAAGACTTTCTTTCCTGCTGACTATTATATCAGAATTGCAACATACTGTAAATCAAAAACTATAGAAAGATGTATTGTATTCTCTACTCACTTTTTGAAAAAGTTGCAAGTCCAATAACTGACAATAAGAGAGAAATTCCTGAAATACTTAGAATAATAGAAATCATGTTATTCTCACCAGTGGCTGGTAATTGTTTTCCTTCTTTGTTGACTGTAGCTAAAAGCACTTGTTGACCACTTCCAGCTAGTGTTTTATTCTCATGCTTAGCTTCTATATTGGAATGATGTATTACAATTGATGTAGCTTTCTCAATTTTATCATTGCTAATTGAAGACTTAATAGTTGAGACTTGTCTATTGTGACTTACTAATTTAACAGGTTGCACTTGAGAAACTGGTTTGGTTGGAATAACTGGATTAAGCGTTACAACTGGTTTAGCTGGAGTAACTGGCTTAACCGTTACAACTGGTTTAGTTGGAGTAACTAGCTTAATCGTTACAACTGGCTTAGTTGGATTAGCTGGTTTAACCGTTACAACTGGTTTAGCTGGAGTAACTGGCTTAATCATTACAACTGGTTTAGTTGGAATAACTGGCTTAACCTTTACAACTGGTTTGGTTGGATTAGCTGGTTTAATCGTTACAACTGGTTTAGCTGGATTAACTGGCTTAATCGTTATGACCGGTTTAGTTGGATTAGCTGGTTTAATCGTTACAACCGGTTTAGCTGGAATCTCTACTTTATTAGCCTTCAGTTTTACAGCCGTTTCTTTTAGAGCATTGATTACTTCATTAATTTCTTCTTGACTAGCTTCTGCATTTTCCAAAAGTAGCTTAGCTTTGTTGAAAATAAGATTATATGCATCTTTCTCCTCTTTGCTAGCTGTCAAAAATCTTGGATCTTTGTCTTGGAACTTCACTTCATCCACGATAACATTTTTTAGGCTCATGAAATCTGTTTCTTTCCCATTCAGCTGGTCTTGTGCTTGCAAGAAAGCGGTCAATAGACGGTCGATTTCATCTTGAGTTATCAAATCTTTTGTAATTAATAATGCCAAGAGTTTGAATTCACGATCATATTGACCTTTGCGTTCTTGATCAGAATTTATATATTTACCTTTTTTAACTGTCTCAGCATATGCTTTAATGGCATTCTTCAATGATGTGATATCAGATTCCTTACCATCCAATGTTTGCATAGCAGACTCTAAAGCTTTAACAATTTGGTCAATTTTATCTTGGTTAAGTTTACTTCCCAATGCTAGTTGCGCATCTTTGACACTTTGATCAAAAATCTCTTTTAACTTCTGTTTTGTATTATAATATCTCGGAGTTTTAACTACTTCCATTTGTTTATTTAAAGCTGCAATCAGAGCTAACTTAGAAACGACTGAAAGTGACAAAACATTATTTTTACCAAACAGGACTTTAAATGGTTGAAGATTATCAAGTAATTCATAACCGTTTGATAGATTTACAAGAACTTTATATTCACCAGTAACTACTTTCTTACCATAAGAATGTTTACCATATGTTTCAGCTGGCAAGACTTGACTCTGACCGTCTTCACCTACTAAAGTAATCGTTGTAGTTCCAGGAACAGCTTGATTAAAGCCAACCGTTACTGGGGCATATTTCATTTTGTTAGCCAAGAAGGTAATAGTTTGAAAACTGTTTTCTTTCGTTAAATCAAATTCCTTAGATAGGGCACTCACAAATTTCAACTCTGTACGGTCATAGCTAAAAATTTCCGCAACATAATGTCCAAATTTCAAGAAATTAATATCTTTTGACTTATCAACAGTTACATATTGACCTTCGCTATTTTTAATGCGATAAACATAAGTTGTATCAATCTCATCCTTGGTTTTATTGTTTAATATAGCAATTTTTACACGACCACTATTTTCTTCACCTACAAGATCTTTGAGAGATATAAAATCTACATTTCCCGCAAAGTCTTCTACATAATAGAAGATTTTCGATTTATCAACGTTCTTAGGAAGTGTATAACTACTATCTTCATTTTGTTTGATAATTTGATACTGTTCTATTTCTGAATCTGTCGCCTCTCTATTTTCAGAAGGACGAATATAAAAGACTTTTTCTAGAAGAATTCCACCATTTCCTACATCCTGAGGTTTGCGAGCTATAAATTGTTCTTGTTCTTCTTTAGAACGAATATATCCCGAAGTAATCAGAGGTTTTTGTGTATCGATTTGAATTTTAAATATTGTGTATTGTTCCTCAGCTCCAGGGACATCTGGCTTATAACTAATAACATAGTCATAAATTCCATCAGAGACTCGATTTCCATTAGAATCCTGTCCTCCCCAAGCTGTTTTATCTACAATGTAACTTCTTGGATTTCTAGTATCGCCATCAAAATAATTTTTTACAAGGTCTGTTGGACGACTTTGCCAAATAGGATGACTGTGTGTTGTATCCGAAGAATCATAAACAGTCGCACGAAGATTTACCAAGTTTCTATAGACAAGAGTTTTAAATTGAACAGAATCTTTATTACCATCCTCATTTGGCGAGATAGCAAGGCGGATGTTCCCCTTTTCATCTAATTGAAGATGGTATTTTCCTTCAGCATCTTGTTTCACTCCGAGTACAGTCACTCGATTGCCTTGACGCTCTGCTTTTAAAACATTTACATCATTTTCAGAACTTGTTAAATAAGTTGCATCGTCTGAAGGTGAAATTCCTGGATTATCTTTATCAATTTCAGAGTAAAATCCACTGTTTCCTTCCTTAATCAATTGATAAATTGGTTTTTCAATTGCAGGTAGATTTTGGAATTCTCCCTTAAATCCCATAAATGGTAAACCAATAATAGAACCATCATCTGCAGGATTGACAAATCTAACAAATCCTTCTAGAAAATATCCATTTGGCATTATTTTGCTAAGTTCTTCAGTAAACTTACTTGTATCTACACTAACTGTTACCGTCTTCGTACTATGAGCTTTCACAGTTACTTCAGGCCAAACTGTTTCAGTTAGTTTTCGTGGACGGAGAGTGAATTTCCCTTCTTCAACTTCGTCCGTATTTGTATTTACAATCATCTTCAATGTTTGGTCTTTATCCGAAATATTATGAATTGTAACTTCAAAGGTAAATTTATCACCAACATTGCCAAGAGTAACACTTGGATAGTTATTTGCACCTGTTACAAATAAATCTGTGCTTGTTGCCGCCATCGTGTCAACTACGCCTGCACCTTGCTGACGTGGAGAAGTATAGGCTCCAGTTTGTTTATTAAAATGTGGTTTTGCAGTAGACATAATTAAAGCTTTTACAATCTCTGAAATTTGACTAGCTGATAATTCAGGATGTTTCTTTGCTAAATATTCTTTGACTAATGCTGCGACACCAGCTACATGAGGGGCCGCCATACTTGTTCCACTGATACTTCCATAGCTATTGTCGTTAAATGATGAATAGATATTTCCACCAGGTGCAGTAACATCTGGTTTCAATTGTCCATCAGTTGTAACTCCCCAACTTGAAAAATCTGATAATTGGTCTGCAACGTCTGATTTACGATTATCCATCTTGTGATTAAAGACAATTTTATACTGACCAGACTTAAGAATTTCACCATAATGTTTTGAAATAAAAACAGATGGGATTTTCTTAGCATCACCTGTAACAGACATACTAACATTTGCACCTTCAACGTTGTTATAAATTAAAACTCCAGCTGCACCGTGTTTAAGAGCATTTTTAATCTTATCAGAAAAATTAATTTTACCACGTTGAATCAGTGCTAACTTGCCTCTTACATCAATATTAGCAAAATCTTCTTCACGACCAATACCTGCTGCTACATATTCGTATTCTTTCCCTTTTTCAAAATCTTTTTCTGTTTCAGGTCTATTAAAATCAAACTTACCATAATCAAGGGTAGCGTCATTTTCTAAACCTTTTACTTCAAAGACTTCAGTAGTTAGAATTTTATTATTAATAGAAGCAACAGAAATTGAATCTTCCACTGTAGAGGGATTTCCGACAAGACCATAATCAGGATTTGCTGCCAATGGTTGTGAAAAACCTCTACCGAAAGTATTACTATTACCTGCAGCGATAACAACAGATACTCCTTTAGCGCGTGCTCTTTTTACTGCATCAATGATATCTGAACCAGCATCTACCGTTGAACCCGCACCTGCACCCAAACTCATATTGATCACATCTGCACCTAATGCAACAGCATCATCAATAGCTTTTACATAAAGGGCAGAGGCTGTAGTTTTATCTCTGTCTGAAAAAACTCTCATAAACATAATTTGAGCTTCTGGCGCCACCCCGTAAACCTTCTCAGAATTCGGTGCTTTATTAACAGGATTTCCAGCTACAATTCCAGTAACGTGCATTCCATGAGACTCTTTTTCAGCCTCTTTTATATTATCAGTTCCATCAAAGTAATCATAAGCATATACTACTTTGTCACTGTACCATTTCCCATAGTCAATACCAGCAGCCTTTTTAGCTTTTTCGATATCATCCTGATTTTTAAATTTCGCCTTTGACGGATCAGAAATACGCAAAACCTCATGATTCAAATCAAGACCTGAATCTATAACAGCGACTACAGTTCCTTGTCCTTTATGTCCTGCTTCCCAGGTTTTAGGGACAGTAATAATTTCATTACTGGAGATACTGTTCGGCTTTTCTTTATGTCCACCTTGAGATAACGACTGTGATTGTATGCTTTCTGAAGAAGAATTACTTTTCACTGCTGATTCTTCCTTCTTCTCTTCACTTTTTATAGCAGTCGTTTCTTTCTGTGTGGTTAAATCCTTGTCTGACTTATTATCTCTATACTCGATAGAATCATCTTGTTTTAATGACTCTATCACTTCTGTTTTTTCTTTCGAAGAAGAATTTAGAGCATTCTTGTCAGCCGTGACTGGTGATGCAAGCTTATTTGAATCATCTAATTTATTAGTCGTTACAGTACGTGTAACTTGATTGGATGTTTCAAATTTTCCCTCATCGGCACTAACCTGTGCGAAAGCAAATCCGAAAGCAAAGACCGTTAGCAGAAAAATTGTTGCTATTTGGTACTTGTTAGGACAAAAATCTTTGCAATCTCCCATAAAATCACTCCTTTTTATTTAAATTAAAAGTATTATATACCAAATTATCTGAAAATTCTATCAAAATATTATTTTGTAACAAAATTGTAATATTAACCAATCCTATCATGAGATTTAAACATAAAAAAATTTAGCCTCGATTAATACAAGACTAAATTTATTTATTGAAAAATTACTTACGATTTAATTAGTTATTCAGCAAAAGTCTTACTGATCACGGTCATAGAATAGTTCATGTGCTTTTAATCGTGAATTAAGCATTTCAGGAACTGTGACAAAGTGATATCCTTGCTCTTTTAGATAATCTATAATCTTTGGTAAAGCATTGACTGTTTCAGCATGGATATCATGCATTAAGATAATCGAACCATTACGAACTTGACGTTGAATCTCTGTCAAAATTGCTGCTTCATTCTTACTCTTCCAATCCAGACTATCCACATCCCACATAATAAAACTCAAATCAAGGCTATTTCGAATGTCGTCTGTAATGGCTCCATAAGGCGGACGCATAAGTTTGGAACTAGAACCCAACACTTTAGTTAGCGCATCCTCAGTATCAGTAATCTGTTTTTTAGCTTCGTCAAGTGAAAGTTTTGAAAGCACTGGATGACTCCAACTATGGTTTCCAATAACATGGCCATCCGATTTCATGCGTTTCAAAATCTCTTCATTTCCAGAAACATTCTTACCTAAAACAAAGAAAGTTGCCTTGATACCATACTTAGAAAGTGTATCTAATGCTTGATTTGTCGTTGCAGGATTTGGTCCATCATCAAAAGTTAGAGCTACCACTTTTTGGTTTTTCTTTTCATAATAAGCCTTATAAAGTTCGGCATCCTTGTCTAATAAATAAGAGGATTGTACTACATCAAAGAAACTAGATACTGGTAAGGCAATCTCATCTAGATTTTCAACTGACTGACTTGGATAAAGGATAATCTGACTATCCTTGTAATCAAAATTCCATGCAGACAAGTCTTGTTCAGAGAAGCCTTTAACAACTTGATCAATCTTTTCTTGGTCCAATTTCTTATCCTGTAAGAAAGAGGTGATTTCTTTTAACAACTGCTCTTTGGCTTTACTAGGATCTGAAAATAATTGATCAAGTGTAAAAGGTTTACCATCTTCTGTCAAATGGACTTTTGCCAGACTAGTTTTTTCAGTCTCTTCAACTTTTGACGAAGTTAAATCATAGACTTGTTTCATCACACTTCGGTTAACAATCCCTTTTAAAGTCGAATCCTGTTTCTCCGTATAATAAAAAACTAGATTTTCCTTGTCTTCCAGATTTTCCTTAATATCCTGTGTCATGATTTCTTTTACAGATGAAATCACTTGCTCCCCTTGGAGAGGATAATAGGCAATTACTTCGGCTTGTCCCTTACGAAAATGATCTTTCTGATTTCCCTCACTCAATTGATCATCTTTCTCTTTTTTGAGCGTTTCAATCCTTTGTTCAAAACTTTGCTTTGTATATATTTTGTATCCAATCATTGAACCAAGGACACAAATACTTACTGAAAAGATAGCTACTAGGGCTATTAAACCGATTCTCTTTTTATCGTGCTCAACACGATTTGCTCTACTTTTATCCATAGAAATATCATATCAAATTCAGGCTATAATTTCAATGAGAAATAAGTACTATTACTCGTTTTGAACAAAAAAATAGGCTCCATAATATCTATAGGGGGATTTACCCACTACAAATATTATAGAGCCTTTTATTATGTTAGAAACGAATCGTCTCACGTGTTTTTTCGTATGAAGTGACAAAACGGTTGGTTACACCTGGTTCTGCAACTTCCAAAGCTTGCGAAATCTTATCAAATGAAGCATGATAATCAAATTCTTTTTCAAAAATTTCTAATGATTCATTAAAAGCTTCTTGAATTCGTTCATCAAATGAGCGGTAACGGTTCGAATACTGTAGCAATTGTTCTGTCAATGTTGCATATTGAACAATATTATATGTTTCTTCTTCAAGTGCTTCCATATCATTGGTTGTAATTTCAAGCATACGGTTCACAGCTTCGATATTGACCCGAGCTTCTTCTAGTTCAGCCATCAACTCTTCAGTATGGTTACTTGCTGTAAAGAACAACTGTAAGAAATTCTGAGGAATACCTGGAAGATTGCGTTTTTCCATATATCTCTTAATTGTGTGAAGACGATTAACATAAACATTTGCCTTCTGGCGAGCATTGATATCATCTTTTTCAATCTGAGCAAGACGTTGACTAACCGCAACTTGTTCATCTTCAATTTCCTTCAAAGTCGCTTGTAAGTTTTCCAAACGATCTTCAAGGAATGAATAAGGTTCAGAATGTTCCTCTTGTTCAGAAGTTAATTCCAACACAGATTCTTCCAAAGACTCTAACTCAGCTTGCAATCTATGAACATGACTAACATCCGTTTCAGATAGTAGGTAATTATTACTCAATCGTTGAATATCTTCCACTAAAACAGCATTACTATCTTTCATGTGTTTCAAATATGTAGGAAGGGTTGCAACTAAGCCTTCTACTACTTTTTGAGCAGCAATTTCTCGTGTAAAGATATCATAGAGTGTATTGATTTCTTCTTGAACTTGAGTATTTTCATACTCAGCATTATCCAACTCTAATTGTGCAATATTTTCGTGGTTTTTCTTCAAAGCTTCATAAAGCAATTGGAAGCGAGATTCAATATCCGTTTCAGCGAAATGATAATTAGCATCTAAAAGTTTACGGTAACCGTCTTCCAAATCTTCCAATTGATCAGGTAGCTGTTTAGATAATGTTTTTACAATTGCTGGCAGGCGATCTACTATGTGACTCAAAGCCAAGATATGATTTTCAGCATTATCCAAAATCACAGCAGCTTCTACTGGGTCACCTGAAGTGTTCAAAGTAACAAACTGAGAAAACTCTGATTGGATATTTTCCAATTGTTTTTCGATTTCAGATAAACCTTGGCCATATTCTTCAGAATGATCAGCCACTCGGTGTTGCAACTCTTCAAACAAGTCCAAAGTATGAAGAACACGTCCACTATTTTTAGACTCTTGTTTCTCCAAATCTGCCAAAGCATTGCGAATTGCCGCAATATCTTCTTCAATCAAGGTAATTTGACTCTCGATTTGGTCTATTTGATGACTGGCCTTGAAAAAACGGAATGAGTTGTTATAGCCTTCTGCCTCAAAAAGATTATTTTCGATATCCGCAAAAGAGTTAAGAGATAGGTCAACCCATTTTTGGTTCCACTCACGGAAAGTCACTTGACTTTGTCCAATCAAGTGCATATTTTTTACAGCTTCAACTTCATCGTTTACTGGAAGATTGTACAGCTCTTCTTTTTTCTCTTCTAAAATTGCTAATTTACTTTCATTGCGTTTTCGTACGTAGATTGCGATAGCATAGGCAATCACTAAGAAAACTGCAACAGCAATTGCAAGATAAATTACTAGTGTACCAGACATATTAAACTCCTTTTTTACTTGAAACAATCGTAATGATTATATCATATTTTTTAGACCAAGGGAACTAGTTCTCCCGATTTTTTAGACATCAAGTGTACTATAGACGGCATTTTCTTCGATAAACTCACGACGAGGCTCTACTCGATCCCCCATCAACATATCAAAGATTTTATCTGCCTCAGCTGCATCATCCACAGAAACTCTGGCCATCAAGCGATGTTCCGGATCCATGGTTGTTTCCCACAATTGGTGGTCATCCATTTCACCCAGACCTTTATACCTCTGAATAGTTGGTTTGGCACGACCTTCACTGTGGCGGGCTAAGGCTTCTTGGAGTTTAATTTCTTGGTCTGCTCCTGGCTGGATATATTCTTTAATCTCGCTTCCAACCTTGACACCATAGATTGGTGGTTGGGCGATATAAACATAACCAGCTTCTAAAATTGGTTTCATATAACGATAAATCAAGGTTAAAAGAAGAGTACGAATGTGGGCTCCATCGACATCGGCATCGGTCATCAAAACAAGTTTTTGGTAACGAGCTTTTGAAACATCAAATTCTGCACCAAATCCTGTTCCCATCGCGGTAAAAAGACTTCTAATTTCTTCATTAGCAAGAATCTTATCCATACTTGCCTTCTCAACGTTCAAAATCTTACCGCGGATTGGAAGAATTGCCTGAAATTCACGGTTACGACCAGATTTGGCTGACCCACCAGCTGAGTCTCCTTCGACGATGAAGAGTTCTGTTTCAGCAGGATTGTTAGAAGAGCAGTCTGCTAGTTTACCTGGAAGGTTGGAAATTTCCAAACCAGATTTTTTACGAGTGACTTCACGCGCACGCTTGGCAGCCACACGAGCCTTAGCAGCCAGAATTCCTTTTTCTACAATGCGTTTTGCAATTTGAGGATTCTCCATAAGGAAATCAGAGAAGGCATCACTGAAGAGACGATTGGTAATTTTGACCACTTCGCTATTCCCCAGTTTGGTCTTGGTCTGTCCTTCAAACTGTGGATTTGGGTGTTTAACTGAGATAACTGCAGTTAGTCCTTCACGGACATCTTCCCCTGTTAGGTTGTCTTCATTGTCTTTCAGTAACTTATTCTTACGAGCATAATCGTTGATAACACGTGTCAAGGCTGTACGAAAACCTTGTTCATGCGTTCCACCTTCATGGGTGTGGATATTATTGGCGAAACTCATGACATTTTCATGGTAACCCGTTGTGTACTGCATGGCTACTTCAACTGTGATATCATCCATCTCACCGTCAGTATAGATTGGTGTATCAAAGATAACATCCTTGTTCTCATTGATATATTCAACGTAGCTAGCAATCCCACCTTCATAGTGGTAATGCTTAGTTTGTTCTAACCCCTCACGCTTATCTGTAATGGAGATTTGAAGACCACGATTTAGAAAGGCCAATTCTTGAATACGTTTATTTAATTTATCAAAGTCAAAAGTGGTTGTTTCAGTGAAAATTTCTGGATCCGGTGTAAAGTGAACTGTTGTTCCCGTTTTATCCGTATCTCCAACTACTTCAAGATCTGCGACAACATGACCACGACGATATTCTTGGTAATGAATCTTACCATTTTTGTGGACATGAACGTCTAATTGAGTTGAAAGGGCGTTAACAACTGAGGACCCCACTCCGTGAAGACCACCTGAGACCTTATATCCGCCACCGCCGAATTTTCCTCCAGCGTGAAGAACAGTAAAGACAGTCTCAACGGCAGGTCGACCTGTTTTTTCCTGAATATCGACTGGGATACCACGCCCATCATCAACAACTGTAATCGAATCATCGGGCTCAATAAAGACTTGAATATGGCTAGCAAATCCTGCCAAGGCTTCATCAATTGAGTTATCAACAATTTCCCAGACTAGATGGTGAAGACCTTCTTTTGAGGTCGACCCGATATACATCCCTGGACGCATACGAACAGCCTCTAAGCCCTCTAAAACTTGAATTTGACTGGCATCATAATCTTGTGCCTGCAGATTTTTAATTTCTTCTGTCATCTTATTCCTTTTTCTTACATGTCTAATACTTGTCTTAAATTCACGATACTGGTAAACAAGTGGGTATCGAGTCCAGCAGCTTGCCCTGCTTCGATATCAATCGGCCGATCACCGATGACAAGACCAGAGTTAATTTGATACTTTTCTCTTAAATAAATCATGGACTCAGGATCTGGTTTTCTCTTAAAGCCTGAGTTAGAAGTCACCACTTCTGTAAAATAAGCTGCTATAGAGGTTTTTTCTAAAATTTCCAAGACCTGATTATTTCGATGAGAAACCAAAAAATGACGGCCATCTTGATTTGAAATGTCTTCCAATAAGTCAGAAACTCCATCAAACAAAATCGGATGTTCCAGCTCTCTGGCTTCATTTTCCTTGTACTTTTCTAAAAAATTCTCTAAGTTGGGAGCGAATGTCTCAATCGCAAAATCAGTAGAAACCTTTAAAGCTTGATAGACACTGTCATGGTCTTGTGTGATGCCATACAATGCCAATGTTTCAACAAATGCAGCTGTTGAAGTTTCGTAATTATCCAGTAAAGTTCCACCTAAATCCCAGATATAATCGTGATATTTCATACCCTTCATTATAGCATTTTTTTATGAAAAAAGCGATGATTTCCTTGAGTTTTCCACATAAAAAATGCTCTATATTATTTGTAGTGGGTAAATCTATTATAAATACTATGAAACCTATTTTCTTGTAGAAAAAAGTTCCATATGACCCATAATGAAAAGCGACCAAACCATCATTAGAGAGAATCATATGGAACAATTATATTTTAACACAAAACTACTTTATATTAAAAATCCTAATATCCAATTTATGGATGTTATTAATAAGGGGGGTAACTTCTCAAAGTAAGTTCCACTTGACTGGTATTGAGCCTAGCTTTTCACTAATCTTCTCTTGAAAGTTTAAAATAGATTATAAAACCTTACTCAAGAAGTCTTTAGTCCGCTGTTCTTGGGTTTGTTCAAAAATCTGTTCGGGTGTTCCGTCTTCAACAACCACACCGTCTGCCATAAAGATGACACGGTCTGCCACCTCACGAGCAAATCCCATTTCATGTGTTACGATAACCATGGTCATTCCTGACTTGGCTAAGTCTTGCATAACAGCCAACACCTCTCCTACCATTTCAGGGTCCAGGGCTGAAGTTGGCTCGTCAAAGAGCAAGACATCAGGTTCCATAGCTAAACCACGCGCGATGGCAATCCGTTGTTGCTGGCCACCTGACAAACTCTGAGGGTAAGCATCTGCCTTATCTGGTAAACCAACTTTTTCCAAAAGTTCCTTAGCTCTCTTCTCTGCAACTTCCTTACTTTCACCTTTAGTCTTGATAGGAGACAAGGTGATATTTTCCATCACAGTCATATTAGGAAAGAGATTGAATTGTTGGAAAACCATGCCCATCTTCTCACGCATGGCAAAGAGGTCATTCTTCTTGTCCGTAATATCGACTCCCTCAAAGATAACCTTCCCCTTGGTCGCTTCTTCCAACAAATTCATAGACCGGAGCAAGGTAGATTTTCCGCTCCCTGAAGGACCGATGATAACGACAACTTCTCCTCTTTTAATCTCGAGGTTGATTCCCTTCAATACTTCATTCTTTCCAAAGGATTTATGTAAATTTTCAATTTTTATCAAGGTTTCTGTCATTATTTCTTATCTCCTTGTCCCATACGTTTTTCAAAAGCTTTCAAGGCAACTGTCAAAATAGAGGTCATAATCAAGTAATAAAAGGCTGCAAATAAAAGTGGTGTTAAAGGTAGATAGGTTGTTGTAGAAACTGTTGTAGCCCCATTCCATAACTCCATAACACCGATAGCTGATAAGAGGGAACTATCCTTGATAATAGTGATAAATTCGTTCCCCAATGCTGGCAAGATATTTTTGATTGCTTGTGGCAAAATCACATAGCGCATAGCATTTTTAGGACGAATCCCTAAAGAATAGGCCGCCTCTAACTGCCCCTTAGGAACCGCATTAATCCCAGCCCGAACAGTCTCAGAAACATAAGCACCACTGTTCATAGAAATAATCAAAATCCCTGGAATCAGACGAGAAAGGTCAACACCTAAAATCCCAACCTGAATAGTCGGAGCATTGATATGCATAAGAGCAAAGGCAATCATAATCTGAACCATCATTGGCGTCCCGCGGAAAATCCAAACGTACAAGTTGGCTAGCCAAACAAGCGGTTTAAACTTTGAACGTTGCCCAAAAGCCAAGACAACACCCAAAATAGTTCCCAAAAAGACAACACAGATAGAAATGAGAACCGTCACAACAGCCCCATAGTTAAAATAAGGTAAATACTTAGGTAAAAAAGAAAAATTCATAGTCACACTGCTTTCTAAAATAGAATACTGTATGATTATAACATCAATTGAATTAAAATTCAAATCTTTTGTCTAATTTATTCAAAAAAACTTTAAGCTAGTAGAATTAGCGAGAAATCTTAGTTTTTTCTAGGCAAGTTGGCCTCCTTTATGGTAAAATAGTAACGATAAGAAATGAAGGAGAATCAAAATGGAATCACATTTGGTTAGAATCATCAACCGCCTTGAAGCAATGGCAAAAGACGGCGGAAATTTAAAACGTAATTTTGAACGCGAAGGAGTTGTTGTTGCAGAAGTTGCATACAGCCACGACGAAGAAAACGGATCAATCTTTACCCTTCGTGATGTAGAAGCTCGCGAAACTTATACGTTTGATAGCATTGACTTGATTGCAATGGAGATTTACGAACTCCTTTACTAATACAAAACAAGCTGGGATTGCCCCTGCATGTCTAACCAAAATCCTTTTTGTCTCACAAATAGGATTTTTTTATTCCCTAAAATCTCAAAAATTTTCATTGTAACAACTTCTCAAAGCTGCAATCTTTTTACTTGCTTTACACCCCAATCCTGTTATAATGAGAGTATAGAAATTTGACTATTTTTGACCTTTAAACAGGTCAGGCTAAAGAAAGAAATGAGGTAGATGTATGCTTTGTCAAAACTGTAAAATCAATGACTCAACAATTCATCTTTATACCAATCTCAATGGAAAACAAAAACAAATTGACCTCTGTCAAAACTGCTATAAGATTATCAAAACAGATCCTAACAATAGCCTCTTTAAAGGTATGACGGATCTGAACAATCGTGACTTTGATCCCTTTGGTGATTTCTTCAATGATCTAAACAATTTCAGGCCTTCTAACAACACTCCTCCTACCCCCCCAACCCAATCAGGTGGAGGTTACGGTGGAAACGGCGGTTATGGTTCCCAAAATCGTGGACCTGCTCAAACTCCGCCACCAAACCAAGAAAAAGGTTTGCTAGAAGAATTTGGTATCAACGTGACTGAGATTGCCCGTCGTGGCGATATCGACCCTGTTATTGGGCGCGACGATGAAATTATCCGTGTCATCGAAATTCTCAATCGTAGAACTAAGAATAATCCTGTCCTTATCGGTGAACCAGGTGTCGGAAAAACGGCCGTTGTCGAAGGTCTAGCTCAAAAAATCGTTGATGGCGATGTTCCACATAAACTCCAAGGAAAACAAGTCATCCGTCTGGATGTGGTTAGCTTGGTGCAAGGAACGGGGATCCGTGGACAATTTGAAGAACGCATGCAAAAACTCATGGAAGAAATTCGCAAACGTGAAGACATCATCCTCTTTATCGATGAAATCCATGAAATTGTCGGTGCTGGTTCTGCTGGCGATGGCAATATGGATGCGGGAAATATCCTCAAGCCAGCCCTTGCTCGCGGGGAACTGCAACTTGTCGGTGCTACTACCCTCAATGAATACCGTATCATTGAAAAAGATGCTGCCCTAGAGCGTCGTATGCAGCCTGTTAAAGTAGATGAACCAACCGTGGAGGAAACAATCACAATCCTCAAAGGGATTCAAAAGAAATACGAAGACTACCACCACGTTCAATATACCGATGCTGCGATTGAAGCAGCTGCAACTCTTTCCAATCGTTACATCCAAGATCGCTTCTTACCTGACAAGGCCATTGACCTCCTAGATGAAGCGGGTTCTAAGATGAACTTGACCTTAAATTTTGTGGATCCTAAAGTGATTGATCAGCGCTTGATTGAGGCTGAAAATCTTAAATCTCAAGCTACACGAGAGGAAGATTTTGAGAAGGCCGCCTACTTCCGCGACCAGATTGCCAAGTATAAGGAAATGCAAAAGAAAAAGGTCACAGACCAGGATACTCCTATCATCAGCGAGAAAACCATTGAGCACATTATCGAGCAGAAAACCAATATCCCTGTTGGCGATTTGAAAGAGAAAGAACAATCTCAACTCATCCATCTAGCCGAAGATCTCAAGTCTCATGTTATTGGACAGGACGATGCAGTTGATAAGATAGCCAAGGCTATTCGCCGGAATCGTGTCGGTCTCGGTACGCCAAACCGTCCAATTGGAAGCTTCCTCTTTGTCGGACCAACTGGTGTCGGTAAAACAGAACTTTCCAAACAACTAGCTATCGAACTCTTTGGTTCTGCTGACAGTATGATTCGCTTTGATATGAGTGAATATATGGAAAAACACAGTGTGGCTAAATTAGTCGGTGCCCCTCCAGGTTATGTCGGCTATGACGAGGCTGGGCAATTAACTGAAAAAGTCCGCCGCAATCCCTACTCTCTTATTCTCTTGGATGAAGTAGAGAAAGCCCATCCAGATGTCATGCATATGTTCCTCCAGGTCTTAGACGATGGTCGTTTGACAGATGGGCAAGGACGAACCGTTAGCTTCAAGGATGCCATCATCATCATGACTTCAAATGCAGGTACAGGTAAAGCCGAAGCCAGCGTTGGTTTTGGAGCTGCTAGAGAAGGACGGACCAATTCTGTTCTCGGTGAACTCAGTAACTTCTTTAGCCCAGAGTTTATGAACCGTTTTGATGGTATTATCGAATTTAAGGCTCTCAGCAAAGATAACCTTCTTCAGATTGTCGAGCTCATGCTAGCAGATGTTAACAAGCGCCTCTCTAGCAATAACATTCATTTGGATGTAACTGACAAGGTCAAGGAAAAATTAGTTGACCTCGGTTATGATCCAAAAATGGGAGCACGCCCACTTCGTCGTACTATTCAAGACTATATTGAGGACGCAATCACTGACTACTACCTTGAAAATCCAAGCGAAAAAGACCTCAAGGCAGTTATGACCAGCAAGGGCAAGATTCAAATTAAGTCTGCCAAAAAAGCTGAAGTTAAAACTTCTGAAAAAGAAGTATAAATCCTATAGAAAAGGAGTAGAAAATGAAAATTTTCTGCTCCTTTTTACTAAAATAACTATAAGTTCTTGACAGCTCGGCCTTTGTCCATTAAGATAATAATAAAGATAATAGATAATGAGGAAAATGCAATGGCAAACCCAACTTTCGGAGAAAAAAAAGCGAATACTGACTATGTTGCTCGTTATGGAGTATATGCTGTTATCCCTGATGCTGAGCAAAAACAAATTGTTCTTGTTCAAGCACCAAATGGCGCTTGGTTCCTACCAGGTGGTGAAATTGAAGCAGGTGAAAATCATCAAGAAGCCCTAAAGCGTGAATTGATTGAAGAGCTTGGCTTCACAGCTGAAATTGGTACCTATTACGGACAAGCTGACGAATATTTCTATTCTCGTCACCGTGACACCTACTACTACAATCCCGCCTACCTCTATGAAGCGACCTCTTTCAAAGAAGTGCAAAAACCACTAGAGGACTTTAATCATATTGCCTGGTTCCCTATTGACGAGGCTATTGAAAACCTCAAACGTGGTAGTCATAAATGGGCTATCGAATCTTGGAAAAAACAGCATAAGATTGACTAAATCAAGCTACTTTATTCAAAAAGTGCTATAATAGAATTAGAAAATTGGAGGAAATGTTATGAAGCTTATCAATACGACAAACTCACACTCGCAACTTGTAAAAAGCCAGCTAGAAAGTACAGACGCAACCCTTGTTGAGGTCTATTCTGCAGGGAATACCGATGTTATTTTTACCCAAGCTCCGCTTCACTATGAAATCCTCATCTCAAACAAACACCGCGCTATTCGAGAACCTGAAATCGAAGCTATTCAAGAATTTTTCTTGAAACGTAAAATTGATAAGGACTCTATTGATGAGGCCAATATCAAAACCCTCTATTCAGAAAAATTAATTGGAATTTCGATTCCAACCAAATAAAATCTTGGAGAGATTAGAAAGTGCTTTGAACCTTATGGAACAAAATTAGGTTTATTTAGCTTTTTAAATCATCTCCAATTTTTTATCTATAAAATCTTGTCATACAAGATTTTGTAGATAATTAAGGAGACAAACATGGGAGACATCATATATAGAGAGGCAAGAATTGAAGAAAGCGAAAAAATTGGAAAATTATTAGCCAA
Source organism: Streptococcus pseudopneumoniae (assembly GCF_001072665.1). Lineage (GTDB taxonomy): Bacteria > Bacillota > Bacilli > Lactobacillales > Streptococcaceae > Streptococcus > Streptococcus pseudopneumoniae_S. Next base: position 39,947 of record NZ_JVJI01000012.1, read on the forward strand.
TTCCTTTCTTGACTATCCCTTTTTAACGATTATAAGGGATGATTTAAAGAAGCCTGATTATTATCCTAATTTTGTAGAAACATTACAAACAATGCTTACTAGAGTCTATATTAAGAAGGGAAACTGTTTAGTTGCGGAACAAGATGGAGAATTACGTGCAGTCGCCCTTTTGCAACAAAAGGATTTCTGTATACTATCCTATCTACAAAATGGCGGAACAAACATTTTTCGCTACATTCGACCACGAAATCTTTTTAAATACTTTGACTTTGTAAAACGTTCCAAAAAGCACTTAGAACAATCAGGAGAGTTTGATTGGTATTTGATGGCTTTAGCTGTTAATACAGCAAGTAAGGGGCAGGGAATAGGCAGTACTTTTCTGACACAAGGGATTGAACCTTATGTCAAATCAAAAGGCTGTAAACACTTGGGACTCATAACCAGTACAGCTAGAAATTCCTCATTCTACGAGAAAAACGATTATGTATTACTGGACCATATGGACTTAAAATACGGGTCAAAATCAATTGGTAACTGGGCATTTTTGAAAACAATGAATAAATTATAACAGGCCAGCAATTTGCTGACCTATTAAAAAGGATAGCTCATATTTACAAAAACCAACGTTCAAAACGTTGGTTTTCTTATCTATTTTACTGCTTCTTTCAAAGCATCTACCTTGTCCAAACGTTCCCATGGAAGGTCAATATCTGTACGTCCCATGTGTCCATAAGCCGCTGTTTGACGGTAAATTGGACGCTTAAGGTCCAGCATTTGGATAATTCCTGCAGGACGAAGGTCAAAGATTTGACGAGCAGCTTTTTCAAGTTTGCTTTCAGCTACTGTTCCTGTACCGAAGGTATCGATACGAACAGAAACAGGTTGCGCAACACCGATAGCATAGGCCAATTGCACTTCTGCCTTCTTAGCAAGGCCTGCTGCAACGATATTCTTGGCAATATAACGAGCCGCATAAGAGGCTGAACGGTCCACCTTAGTCGCATCCTTACCAGAGAAGGCACCACCACCATGACGAGAGTAGCCACCATAGGTATCCACGATAATCTTACGACCAGTCAAACCTGAGTCCCCTTGAGGTCCACCGATTACAAAGCGACCAGTTGGATTGATGAAGAATTTTGTTTGCTCATCCAAGTAAGAAGCCGGAATAACTTCTTTAATGACCTTGTTAATCACATCATTATGAATTTGTTCGTTGCTGACTTCTGGATCGTGCTGAGTTGAAATCACGACTGTGTCCACACGTACTGGACGGTCATTTTCATCATACTCAACTGTAACTTGTGATTTAGCATCTGGGCGAAGATAGCTGATTTCCCCAGACTTACGAAGTTCTGCCAAACGACGAACCAATTTATGACTGAGTGAAATTGGCAATGGCATGAGCTCTTCTGTTTCATCCACTGCAAATCCAAACATGAGCCCTTGGTCTCCAGCACCAATCAAATCAAGCGGATCTTGGTCTGCATTCCCACGAACCTCCAAGGCTTCGTTGACACCTTGGGCAATGTCAGGAGATTGTTCCACCAAAGATGGATGTACTCCTACAGTCTCAGCAGAAAAACCATATTCTGTATTGGTGTAGCCAATCTCTGCAATAGTATCACGAACCACACGGTTAATATCCACATAGGCATTTGTAGATATTTCACCAAAAACATGGACGGAACCAGTATATACAGCTGTCTCAGCAGCAACGTGCGCCTCTGGATCTTTAGCTAAAATAGCATCCAAAATCGCATCTGAAATTTGGTCTGCAATCTTATCTGGATGCCCCTCAGATACAGATTCAGACGTGAATAATTTACGTTCTGACATAAAAATGTCCCCCCTTAAAAATAGTGTTATAGAGTTACAAAGTACTGATAGGTATTTTCATTTTCTAAGAGTTACAACGCGTAAGAAATAAAAACGATACTTTTTATTTCTGAAGCTAGTAAGACGCATAGGTTGACCGCATTATAGCGGCAACCGTAGAATGACGAGCTACTTTAGAGCCGTCATGCTTTGCGAATTACAAAGTACTGATAGGAAAACTCTTCGCGATAAATGCCTACCATCTTATCGGGACTATATAACTCTATCATTATACCATTTTTTAGCGCAATTTGCAGTCTTTAATGTAGTGTTTCTGTTTAGATAGTTCGTTCTCATAAATAAAAAAAAATTGGAGCTCAGTACTCCAACTTTTTCTATTAAAATGTTTGGCGTTTTGCTTTACGCTCTGCACGACCGCGAGCACGATTTTCAGCGCGCTTGGTCTTGCGGCGTTTTTCATCAACCGCCCATTTAATTTTTTTCTTATAACCTGGTTTGACTTTTTTCTTTTTCTTTTTAACCAAACCAATCATTTCGATATCAAGTTTATCTTGTTTTTTCTCACGGTTGGCACGACGATCACGGTCATAAGTATCTTGAAATTCCCCGTCTTTGACCATCTTAGGAGTAAACTTGATTCCCAATTTCTCCAACTCACGGATATCCGAGTCATCACTTGGCTGATAAAGAGTAATAGCTGTACCTGATAGGCCATTTCGTCCAGTACGACCAACACGGTGCACGAAGAAAGACAAATCTTGCGGAATGGCATCATTGATGACATGGCTGACACCTTCAATATCAATCCCACGTGCTGCCAAATCTGTTGCGACAATATACTCAAAATCCAGATTTTTCACCTGGTTCATGATACGTTTGCGCTCACGAGGGGCAATATCCCCATGGATTTTTGCCACCTTCAATCCTTGAGCAGTCAGATATGAATGCAATTCATCAGCACGCATTTTAGTGTTAACAAAAATCATTGCCAAATACGGTTGCATCAACTGAGTCAATTGGTAAATTTGAGCATTCTTATCTCGGCCCTTGGTCGAAATCAACCAATTATCAATGGTATCAGAAATGACCGTTTTGGTCTTGATTTTCTCCATAACAGGATTTGATAAGTATTTTTTCAAGAATGGTTGCAGTTTTTGTGGAATAGTCGCTGAGAAGACCATGAATTGCAGGTCTTTTGGAAGGCTTCCAGCAATCTTATCAACAGTTTCTAAGAATCCCATATCCAAGGTCATATCTGCCTCATCGACCACAAAGGTCTTAGCCTTGTGAATAGCTAGATCACCAGACTTAACTAAGTCATAAATACGGCCAGGCGTTCCGATAACAATATGAGGCTGGTTACTTGCCAATTTGTCAATCTGGCGAGCCTTATCAGTACCACCCACGTAATTAACCACACGAACTTCGACTTCTGAGTGATTAGCAATCTGACGGGCTGCTTGGTAAATCTGAGTAGCTAATTCACGACTCGGTGCAGTAATCACGGCTTGTACACTATCGCTGGCTTCATCTAATTGCTGGAAAATCGGCAATAGGAAAGTGTGAGTCTTACCCGAACCTGTTTTTGATTCACCGACTAGGTCACGACCTGCCAAAACAATAGGAATCAACTTATCTTGCACCTCTGTTGGAGTTGTAAATTTCAACTCGTCCAAGGCTTCACAAATATATTTTTTAAATTGAAATTTCGTAAATGACATAATATCCTCGATTCTATCTATCTTATCAATTATACCACATTTTATTCCATTTCAGTAGTCTCACTTATTTAGGCTATTTCCGGTAGCTTTTCTAGTCAGAAAAAGGCTGGAACTTCGTGATTCCAACCTCTTTTCAGTTATTATTTCCAGTTTAAAATAGCATTCAAGCCATAGTGATCACTAACTTGCGGACTATTGTTGCCATCAAATACGACATGTAAATTTTCCACCGCTAACTCTTTGGTAGTAAAAACATAGTCGATTCGAAGGGGTTCTGTGTTCCCTTTCCAGCCATCAATTTCTGGTGGAACAGTATAGCTACCACTTTTCTCTTGAGCAACTTCAAATGCGTCTTGTAAACCTAATGGGCTAGCTAAAATAGCTTGGTAACCTTCCTGACCAGCTGGGTTATTGAAATCTCCAGCCAGCAAAAGTGGCTTGTTCAATTCTTTCAAGACAGCCTCAAATCGTGCCCATTCTTCTTGGAAACCTTTATCCCACCAAGAAAGATGGACACTGGCAACTGCAAGTTCATTACCATCGACTACAGTTTCAGCCAGGGCGACACGGCGAGTATGATAGTCTGTTGGATCATCCACATCTGAAACCAAAATTTCTCTGGCTTCAATAGGTGTTTTAGACAAGATAGCTACACCTTCATGGTAGCGGTCATAACCGATATGGTTATAGGCCCAAGTCCAGTAGTAATCTTTTCCTTGCTCAGACAACTTTTCAACCAAAAGTCTAACATAATGGTCTTGGTGAATAGGCTCAGCAGCTGGCAAAGCTTGATAAAGGTCATTAACCTCCACCTCTGGTGAAGTGATCTCTTGATTGATTTCTTGGAAACAAATCAAATCATAGTCTTTATTAAGAATATCTTCAAGCAAGAGCTGGAATTTTTCCTCAGCTTCTTTTTCCATCCAACTGTGAGTATTGAGTGTTAAAAATTTCATGCTTTTCTCCCAAAATAAGAGGTTGGAATACAGCTTCCAACCTCAAGTGTATTACAATTCTACTTTAGCAACTGCTGTTTTAGCTGCAAGAGAACCTGTTTGTTCTAATTTAACTGATTTAATAGCTTCAGCATTTGTGAAGACAACCACTGTTGAAGTTTCACGACCAGCCGCACGGATAGCATCCAAGTCAGCTGTGACAAGAAGATCACCTGCTGCAACTTTTTGTCCTTCAGCCACATGAACAGTAAATGGTTTTCCTTCAAGACTTACTGTGTCCAAACCAATGTGAACAAGTACTTCAAGACCCGCTTCAGTCACAAGACCAAGAGCATGTTTTGTAGGGAAAATGCTTGATACAGTACCTGAAACAGGAGATACAATGTTTCCATTTGCAGGTTCTACTGCAAATCCGTCACCCATCATTTTTTGAGCAAACACTGGATCTTTCACTTGTTCCAAAGCAACAACTTGACCATCTGCTACTGAGTAAACTTCCTCAGTAAGACCTTTGAAGTGTACAGTGTTTTGTTGCGCTTCTGTCATTTGACTTGGAAGAGTTTCAGGAATGATTTCACCTGAATCAAGGATATCTTGGATATCAGATTTCAATACGTCTGCTTTTGGACCGTAGATAGCTTGAACTCCTTGTCCTTTCATGACAAGACCCATAGCTCCTTCTGCTTTCCATTGTTCTGCATCACCGACTTTGTCAGCATCTTTTACAGTTACACGAAGACGAGTCATACATGCATCAACATCAACGATGTTTGCACGTCCACCAAGAAGGTTAATAATGTTTACAGCTTGAGAGCCTGCTGCAACTTTCACTTCGCTACTAGCTTCTTCTGAACCTTCAGCAGTTTCGTAATTTCCGTTACGTCCTGGAGTTGCGTAGTTGAATTTTTGAATCATGAAGTTTGCGATAAAGTACATGATTACGGCAAAGAGAACAGTTACCCAGATAAAGTTAACGATATCCATACCAATACCAGCATTAATTGCTAGTGGTGTACGAGTCAAGAATTCAATTGAACCGAATGAGTGGACACGTAGGTTTACTACGTCAGCCATAGCGAAGGCAGCACCTTGAACAAGTGAGTAAACAAGATACATAGGTGTTGCTACAAACATGAACATGTATTCGATTGGTTCAGTAACCCCTGTCAAGAATGTTGCAAGAGCTGTCGCAATCATCATACCTTTATATTGATGTTTCTTATCAGCATCGACATTACGGTAGATAGCCACAATCACACCCATCAAGATACCGAACGAACCGATCATTTGTCCAACTTTGAAACGAGCTGGGTGAACAGTATCTAACAATTGTTGGTAGTGACTTGCATCTGTACCTTTAAGGTTAACAAGGTCTGTTACCCATGCAAGCCAAAGTGGATCTTGACCAAATACTTGGCTACCTTTTGCTGCACCAGTTAAGACTTCATAAGTACCACCAAGAGCTGTGTAGTTCATTGGGATAGTCAACATGTGGTGAAGACCAAATGGCAAGAGCAAGCGTTCCAATGTACCATACAAGAATGGTGCAAGGATTGGAGCAGTTTCTTGTGAGTTAGCAATCCAGATACCAAAGCTATTGATACCAGTTTGCACAAGTGGCCAGAAAGCTGAAAGTACGATTGCAGCAATTACTGAACGAAGAATAACTACAAACGGTACAAAACGTTTTCCGTTAAAGAATGAAAGTGCATCAGGAAGCTTACGGAAGTTGTAGTATTTGTTGTAAGCAGTTGCTCCAATAAAACCAGAAATAATCCCTACGAAGACACCCATGTTAAGTGCTGGAGCTTCCATAACACTAATGAAGTAATCAGCAACTTTGATTGATCCACCAAAGAGAGTTGTGACCATAGCTTCTGGATTTTTCAACATATCTCCTGATACGCCAAAGATTGTACCAGTGATACGATTGATTAGGACAAAGGCAAGACCTGCCGCAAACGCACCACCAGCGCGTTCCTTAGCCCAGCTTCCTCCAATAGCGAGGGCAAACAAGATATGAAGGTTAACGATGACTCCCCAACCGATTTGCTCTAGTACACCACCAGTAGTAACGAGTGGGGCAAAGTTAGGGTTGATCATCACAAGTGACTTACCGATTGAAATCATCAAACCAGCAGCCGGCATAACCGCGATAACCACCATCAAAGCCTTACCGAATTTTTGCCAAAACTCGAAAGACAAGACATTTTTGAATGTATCTTTCATCATTCAAATCTCCTTTATTTTTATTTAGGCAAACGTTTTACGAAAACGTTTGCACTTAACTATGTATTAATTATACCACTTTAATTTTTTTTGTAAAGGCTTTTATAAAAAAAAGTAGACTTTTTTCTAAAATTTTTGTAGTAAAAAAGGAGATATTAAAATCTCCTCATATATACTTCTGTTTTATTTTAGATTTTCAGGAATCGGCGCATTGAAATTCCTGATCCGATTGAACCGATAAAAATTCCAATCACAAATAATAGAGCAATCATCAGTGGACTGAATATTTCTGGTGATATCATCGAAAGGTTCTGACCAACCAATGACTTATTAACCGATTGGTAAACCATTTTATAGACAATAAATACCAAAACTGACGGAAGTGTTGCTCCAAGCAAACCGATAAAGGCACCTTCAAGCAAGAAAGGTCCGCGGATATAACCGTTCTTAGCACCTACTAAACGCATAATTTGAATTTCACGGCTTCGTGAAATGATGGTGATACGTATAGTATTAGAAATCAAGAACACTGCAATGAAAATCAATAATCCCGCGATAACTAGTCCCCAGACACGAATAAATGAGGCTAACTTAAACAAGCGTTCTGTATTAGCACCACCATCTTGAACTTCTGATACACCTTCGATTTTTTTAGCCTCTTCTGCTACTGTCTTTACATCACTTGGTGTATTGGTATCAACGATATATGCATCATAGAGTGGATTGGCATCGCCTTCAAAGATTTTCCAGTTATCCCCCATTGTTTCTGTCAACTTTTCATATTGTTCTTCTTTACTTGAAAACATAACACTTTTAACGGTTGACATACCTTTCAAAGCATCATATACCTTATGGTAGTCGTTATTTGTAACAGTTTGACCTTCTTTTTCAATCGTCTCACTATTATCAGCTACGTCCTTACGAATGTATACCATTACTCGGACATTATTTTCGATATCTGTAGCTAGTTTAGCCGTATTAAAGATAACAGATGCAAATATTGCAACCAAGGTCAAAGTAATCATAACTGAACTGACAGCAGCTACTGTCATCCAGCCATTTCGTTTCAAACTTTTTAACGATTCAAATAAATGACGAAAAAATCTACTAATCATCGTATCCATATTCTCCTTTAGCTTCGTCACGAACGACACGGCCATTTTCAATGGCAATGACACGGTGGCGCAAGGTATTTACAATCTGACTGTTGTGGGTAGCCATCAAGACAGTTGTACCTTGGAGATTGATGCGTTCCAGCAAGTTCATAATTTCCCATGAATTATCTGGATCCAAGTTTCCTGTTGGTTCGTCCGCAATCAATACTTTTGGATTGTTTACAATGGCACGTGCAATTGCAATCCGTTGCTGTTCTCCCCCTGAAAGTTCATTTGGGAAAGAACGAACCTTATGCTTCAATCCAACCAAGTCTAAGACTTCCATAACACGTTTTTTGATATTACGGCGGCTCTCACCAATAACTTCCATTGCATAAGCAATATTTTCATAAACGGTTTTCTTTGGTAACAGTTTATAATCTTGGAAGACAACCCCAACACTACGACGTAGGAGAGGGACATCTTTCTTTTTAATTTTAACCAGATTAAAACCAGCAACAGTTAAGCTTCCTTTTTCGATTTTTACTTCACGGTACAAAGCTCTAATAAATGTTGATTTCCCAGCTCCTGACGGACCTACGATATAGGCAAATTCCCCGGGTTCAACAGTGACTGAGACACCTCGCAAAGCAGTCGTTCCGTTGTCGTATTTTTTGACGACATCTCTCATTTCAATGATTGACATGTGAGTTCCTTTCTATCTTAGCTGATTCGCCACTTGAGGTAGGCATCGATAAAACCATCTAGGTCCCCATCCATAACCTTATCTACCTGCGCAACTTCAAAGCTAGTTCGATGATCTTTTACCATAGTATAAGGCGTGAAAACATATGAACGGATTTGGCTTCCCCATGTGATTTCCTTTTTCTCACCCTTGAGAGAATCAACTTCCGCTGCTTTCTTTTCTTGCTCCATTTGATAGAGCTTAGCCTGCAACATCTTCATGGCACGATCTCTATTTCCATACTGGGTACGATCGACCGTTGACTGGACAACAGTCCCAGTAGGAATATGTGTTAAACGTACACCTGTGGAAACCTTATTGACGTTTTGTCCACCAGCTCCACCTGAACGGAAGGTGTCCATCTTGATATCATCTTCACGAATTTCCACTTCAATGGTATCATCCAATTCTGGCATTACTTCCACCGATGTGAAAGAGGTATGGCGACGTTTAGCAGAGTCAAATGGTGAAATTCGCACCAAACGGTGAACACCCATTTCTGACTTGAGAAGGCCATAGGCATTAGGCCCTTCAAATGATAGGGTTACTGACTTAATACCAGCTTCATCTCCTGCTTGGTAATCCAAAACTTCTACTTTAAATCCTTTGGCATTTCCATAGCGAGTGTACATACGAAGTAACATATCACCCCAGTCCTGAGCTTCAGTACCACCTGATCCTGGATGGATTTCCAAAATCGCATTATTATGGTCATAAGGTTCTGACAAGAGAAGGGTCATCTCATAGCTAGTCATCATTTTATCGAGTTCTGATAGCTGTGCAACCAATTCTTCATGCACTGACTCGTCTTCAGCTAAAAAGTCTAATAAAATTTCAACTTCATCCTGCAACTCTTCCATTTTGTGGAAGGTGTTGTAGGTGTTTTTTAATTCATTTAATTCTTGCGACGTTTTTTGGGCCGCGATATTATCGTTCCAAAAATCAGGTTCTGTCATCTTGTTTTCCAAGATGGCAATCTCTTCCTCTAGACCCTCGAGGTCAAAGAGACCCCCTGAAAGAAGCTAATTTTTCACGATTTGCGTCAATTTTCTGACGAATTTCTGAAATGTCCATAAATACTCCTTTTTTATATCGTTTTATTATACCATAATCTATCATTTCTTTCCATTTTTTGCTCTAATGACTTTTTCTATCTTGATTATACAATCTAATTGCACAATAAAAACTCATAAAATTTTCTAGTAAAATAGAATTGAACGAACTAGTTACCAAAAAAAGTTTTATGAGCTACCATCATTCTACCATAGACAAGAGTGAAAGTATTCTCATTTACTGTACTCAAGGCCTAAATTTTTTATCAAATTGCTAAGTTACCTCATCTTTATTAAACTAAATTATGAAATTCCCCAAGTGTTATATCCTTTATGCCTAACTTTCGGGGTACAGTCCAGTTCATACACATAGATCTTTTATCTCATAATCTCCCTGTTTCTTAATAGGGTATAAAAAATCGTCGTATGAATGTTCTGCATGTCAATTGTCGGCATAAATAGTTCGCTATTTTTACCTATTTAACAAAATCCTTCGTAACCTAGTCCAATTATACCACAAAAAGAGAGCATCTTTCGCTCCCTTTATTACTCCGGTAATTCTACCTTCAAGCTCATATCCGTCGGTTGTAATACCTTCTGAACTGCTGCAAGAAAGGCTAGTCCATTATCAGATGGAGAATATTGGAATGTGATATGGATGACTTTTTTATCAAAGCTATCGCCATATCGCTCTACATATTGCTTACTTTCGAGGAAGTAGATGTAGTTATTGAGTTTTTCTTGAAGTTTCAAGAGATGCTCTTCTTCGGTATCTGGAAGCCAAAGATTGCCATCTATTAATAAAAGTTCCAAGTCTGTATCACTCGCTCCGATTGCATCAATTTCTGAAACATCTAACTGAATTGGAGTTTCTTTTATCCAAAATTTTGTTTTTATCAAATGATAAAGTCGATTTATTGCATCACTTTCATTTTTAAATTCGTCTCTTATCCAGATATCTTGGCGCTCATTAACCTCATATACTTTATATTGACTAGATTTCTCATCGTAATAGTATCCCAAGGTAAATTGACCTTCAAATCGTTCATCAAACGCAATATGAAATATCCCTATCTTATCTCTGTGTTTATTAACGAAATTTACTAGTTCTTGTCTCGTCATTTAAATTCCTCCATCATCCCCATATTCAGCATATCAATTCCTCCAAAAGGTGTTACAATCTGTTCAGCGCCACCTGACATATCACCCCATTCTGCCGCTTTCCCATGAACACCATACTTAATATCATCACTAGACATACTCAAAGAAGTAGATGTATCGGATATATATTTTCGATACTTATCCGACAGCTCTAAAAATTGGTCTTGTGACACCCCTTCAATTCCTTCTTCTCTCAAAATCCTATTAAAAATCTTGATATCACCTTCACTGATAGCATCAATTTTATCAAAATAACTATCGGTTTTAAAGTTACCGTTATGGTAAGCTTTAAGATTTTCAACATATGGAATTGAACGTTGACTGTACGTATATGGTCCTTCGCTAGGAATATCCGAGAAGTTACCTCCTCCCATATGTCCAAACCGGTCCCATCGCTCTGGTAAACCAGAAGTTCTCGTTATAGGATGTACAGTTCCTTTTTTAAATCCTAATCTTTCTGGCCAATCATATGAAATCCAACCATCTTCAATTGATTTAACATATTGTGCATCAGAAGGAACATTGATATCTACTTTATCATCAAGCTCAGTAAAATACTTTTGAAGTTTTTGAACCTTTTCTTCTAAACTTAAGTCAGTTTTGTATAATTCACTGGTATACTGCTTCACCTTGTCAAAGCTTGATACTTTCTCAATTGTAAAACTGTCTGTTGGTTTGGAAATCACATCAATCCGAGTCCCTGGTTCAATTTTAGTGCCACCTGTAAAGCGACCTTTTCCTTCACCTACGATAGTACCGCCATATTTTGATAGATTATCCAGAATATCTTGGCGTTTAATGGATAAACCATCTTTTGCAGTCGTGTAATCTTGAATGCGAATTTTTCCAGTTTCATCTACACCGACAGCTTTTAATTGGATACGTTGAATTTCATCTGCTACATTACGTGTCTCAACGGTTATCCTAGTCTCGACATCTTTGAAATTTGTCTTGAAGTCATCAATCTTTGTAGTTGAAAACTCTCTGTAGTTAGCAAAATTTTGTTCAGATACGTTATTTTTCACATTATTGAGACTAAACTTGCTGGCTGCTGAGGAGACCGCATAACCTCCTACGATATTCCCGATAAAGTTTGCG
>NZ_JVJI01000111.1:0-2755 GCF_001072665.1 Streptococcus pseudopneumoniae
GTATCAGGTTCAATGGGTATCATCTCAGCCTAAAGCACCCCAAATGTCTTTATTATTTAATTATATAAATATTATAACAAACGATTTTTTTCAGTTCAAGAAATTGAACTGAGAAATAAGCTAGGCCAATCTATTGTAGTAAAATCACTAAGTAAACCATATAAACAGCCTATTCACTTATGAAGGATAACAACCCAACTTATCGAGTGAGAGAATCCTATTGACTTAAAATACAAGAATAAAAAAGTTAAAATTGTTCATTCATTTCTCGAACAATTTTTTCTATATTTTTTGCATACGATATTGCTGAAATGATTGAAACACCGTCAACATTGGTCTTCATAATGTCTTTAATATGTTGCGTCTGTATCCCACCAATTGCAACTAAGGGCATTTGTGGCAATAGTTTTCTCATCAATTTAAGACCTACATAACCTATAGCACCACCAGCATCATCCTTTGACTGGGTATCAAATACAGGACCAACACCAACATAATCTACATATTCAACTTTTGATTGTTGAAATTCTTCCTCGTTTTTTATAGAAAGACCAATTATTTTATCTGGCATCAATTTTCTAATTTCATCAACTCCAAGGTCATCCTGTCCTACATGTACGCCATCAGCATCTATTTCCAATGCTAACTCAATATCATCATTAACAATAAACGGAACATTGTATTTTTTACAAAGAGCCTGTAGTTTTATTGCTAATTCGACTTTTTCTATACCTTTCAGGGCTCCCTCACCTTTTTCACGGAATTGAAATAAGGTTATACCACCTTTTAAGGCTTCCTCAACGACCGCATATAGATCTTTTCCTTGGCAAGTAGTCGTTCCACAAATAAAATATAGTTTTAGTAATTCTTTATGAAACATTTTACTTCACTCTTTTGAATTCCTTTACATCTTCATCTGTAATCTCATATAAGGCATTTATAAATTCAACTTTAAATGTTCCAGGAAGATGTCCATTTGGACGTTTTTCTGCCATTTCTCCAGCGATATTGTAAACCAACATTGCTGTTTCTAATGATTTCAATTCTTGACCTTTTTCTAGTCCGATAAAGCTTGCTACTACAGCACCTAATAAGCATCCTGTCCCAATAACTTTTGGCATCATGGCACTACCATTGTGAATCGTTACCACTTCTCCATTTACCGCAATAGCATCCACTTCACCTGTTACTACTATTGGAATATTGAACTTCTTATTTGCTGCTAGAGCAATTTCGTCAATATTATCTACACCCGCACTATCTACTCCTTTAGATGCCACATTGATCCCTACTAAAGAGGCAATCTCGCCAGCATTTCCTCTAATCGCGGCTAGTTTGTAATTGTTGATTAGATCATCTGCTACTTTTTTTCTATATTCTCCTGCTCCACAGGCTACAGGATCTAAAACTGCTGGGACATTATATTTCTCTGCAATTTTCAAAGCAGCTTGGTATAATTTCCAATTTTCATCTGTCAATGTTCCTATGTTTATTAATAAGCCTCCAGCATACTTTAACAAATCCTCTAAATCAGCAGGAAACTCACTCATGGCTGGTGACGCACCCAGTGCTACTAATCCATTTGCTGTGAAATTTTTTACTACATCATTGGTGATACAAATGACCAAAGGTGCTTTTTCTTTTAATGATTTTAAACTTGTCATATTAAAATTCTTCCTTTTCACTTTATACGATCTACTGATTTCGATTTATCTCTATCTTTCGTTAAGAAATTTTTTTCATTTACCATTTACATTGAATGATTTACCTCATCAAATTTGTAAATATCCTAAACCTTCTCTAGGCGTCATAGCCAATATCAAAAAAGGCTAATTCTAAAGCAACCGCTTGATTCCAGCGTTCCTGAAGTTCTGTCATATCCTCTCTACCTTTCCCAACACGATTGAGTTCGTCAACCAGAAATTGAACCCACTCTGCAAAGAAAGGACCTCTGTGGAGATTAATCCATTCCGAATGAATGTAGGCTTCAGGTAGAGCCAAATCTTTAGAACCCCAGTCTAAATAGAGACCTTCTGCAATGACCAGCATGACCAAAAGATGGGCATAATCTGATGATGACACAACAGAATACATTAGATCCTGAAAGGCTTTTGTTACAGGATGCAAGGTCACTTCCAGATAATCATTCTCAGATACTTTTAACTCTTTGAAAGCCTTCTGGAAATAACCGTCTTCATCTGCTTCAAGAAAGCCTAGTTGCTTGGCAAAACGAAGCTTGGATTCAAGCTGGTCTGCGTGGGCTACGCAGGCACCCAGCATGGATAAGAAGGCATCAAAGAAGTGATAATCTTGAATTAGGTAGTCTTTTAAGACCTTATTCTCAATTGTCCCCGCAAAAAGTTCCTTAACAAAACGATGATTGATTGCAGCCTGCCAATCCTTCTGACTGCTTTTTAATAATTCTCCAACAGTCAAACCTGGCTGAAATGCATAGTCTTGTGTTTCCATATTTACTTTTCCTCTCTTTACTCGTTCGTAATCAACAAAACATCAAGAAAATCCTAGTTTTACTTGACCTTTTTAAAGAAAATCAAGGGCGTTCAAGAAGAGCTACCTAAATGCTTTGTATCACCTTCATCCAGCTTATATAAACAAAAAAACTCCAATTACAATCAAGAATTAGAGTTTAGCTTACAAGATTAGATCGTTCATTTCGCCATACGAAAAAACGTTTCACATTTCCCTTCGCCAGTCTTAACTGTATCAGGTTCAATGGGTATCATCTCAGCCTAAA